>JAGARY010000040.1 GCA_017622055.1 Treponema sp.
AATAAAAAAGGCTATAAAAAAGAATACAAAGGTTGTTTTTGGTGAAACAATAGCTAATCCTGCTCTTAGAGTTTTTGACATAGAAAGATTTGCTAAAGTTGCTCACCAAGCAGGAATTCCTCTGATTGTTGATAATACTTTTGCAACTCCTTATTTGTGTCGTCCTTTTGAATGGGGTGCTGATATTGTAGTTCACTCTACAACTAAATATATGGATGGTCATGCTGTTCAAGGTGGCGGTTGTATTGTTGATAGCGGAAACTTTGATTGGGAAAAAGTTTACAAAGCAACTGGAAAATATGCCGATATGGTTGAACCTGATGAAAGTTATCACGGTTTGCGTTATGTTGGCGATTTTGGAAAGGCTGCTTACATTGTAAAAGCTCGTACTCAATTGATGAGAGATTTTGGATGTTATCCTGCGGCTCAAAGTGCTTTTTATTTAAATATGGGGCTTGAAACTCTTCCTTTAAGAATGGAACGTTATTGCCAAAACGCAAAAAAAGTTGCTGAATTCTTTAAAACTAGCGATAAAATTGAACGTGTTAGTTATCCTGGCCTTGAAGATGATAAATATTATGATTTGGCACAAAAATATTTACCTTTGGGAACTTGTGGTGTAATTTCAATTTCTATTAAGGGTGGTCGTAAAGCGGCTGTTAGATTTATGGATGCTCTTAAACTTGCTAGTGATGAAGTTCACGTTGCTGATATTAGAACTTGTGTTTTGCATCCTGCAAGTGCAACTCACCGCCAACTAACAGACGAACAACTTGTTGCTGCCGGAATTGATGGCGGATTAGTTCGCTTTAGTTGTGGTTTGGAAAATGTAGAAGATATAATAGAAGATATTAAACTTGGGCTTGCTGCCATTTAAGCAAACCGTCTTCATAGATTGAATCTTCAATCTTCTTTTTGCCACAAGTGTAGCCAATTTTTCTGTCGGCTCTGATTTTTTCTCCGTGAAAATCGCTGCCGGCAGTAATAAAAAATCCAATCTTTTTGGCAAGTTCGTCCAGGCGTAAACATTCTGTAACTCTTGCTCCTGGATGAAAAGCTTCTAATCCTACAACCCCGCGTTCATAAATATTTTGTAAAAAATCAGGTAATTTTCCCCAAGACATAAAAAGCGACATTGGATGTGCAATTACTGGCGCTCCTCCAGATTCTTGAATTGCAATAATTGCTTGATCAAGATTTGCTCCAACTCGTTCTACGTAGCAAGGTCGTCCTTTTGCAAGAAAACGATCAAAGGCTTGTTGTCTTGTTTTTACTACTCCTTTTTTTTGTAAATACGCTGCAAAATGTGGGCGACCCAAAATGGTGTTTGGATTATCGGCCATTAATTCTTCTAAAGAAGCTTCAAATCCCAAAGATTTGATTTTTTCTACCATTAGAATGTTTCTGTTTTCTCTGTTTTTTTGTAAATCTGTAAGAACTTCTTTTAATGAATCTGAAATTGAAGTGAAGCCTAAGCCCAAAAGGTGAAATTCTCCGCCAAAGTGTTGAATATTCAATTCTACCCCAGGAACAAAATTTATGCCTTCTTGTTTTGCCGCAAGTTTTCCTTCTTCAAGTCCTGCAACTGTGTCGTGGTCTGTAATTGCCAAAGTTGTAATTTTTTTTGATGCGGCTTTTTGAATCAATTCTGTTGGTGAATATTGTCCGTCAGAGGCTGTTGTGTGAATATGTAAATCTATCATAAATTTAGAATAGCATATTTTTTAAAGATGTGATAGAATTAATAGGTTATAAAGTCGGGAAAGGAGTGTTGTGAATTATGCCAAAAGCCATGCAATATTCAAAAGGATCTATTATCTACTTTGAAGGTGATATGGATGATAGAATCTTTATTCTTCAACAAGGATCTGTTTTACTCACAAGTACAGATATTGAAACGGGAAAACCTGTGGCGGAATCTGTAAAAAATGGTGAGTTTTTCGGTGTAAAATCTGCTTTTGGTCACTTTTCACGAGAAGAAACTGCAACTGTTTTAGTTCCTACTGTGGCAGTTTGTATGACAGTTCAAGAATTTGAACTTTTGTTTAGTAATAATAAACAATTGATTATGAAAATGCTTCGTGTTTTTTCTAACCAATTGCGCCAAATCCACAAAAAAACTGAATCTGTATTACACAATATTGCAGAAGATCAACAAACTGGAATGTTAGCTGTTGCAAAAAGTTTTTATGATGATGAACAGTATCGTTCGGCTTGCGATATTTATTTAAAATTTTTAATTCGATATCCAAATACAACAAGAAAAGCTGAAGTTTCTAAACTTTATGCTGAATCAAAACTTAGAAGTGAAAAACAAATTATGAGAAATAGAGGAATTGACCCATCAGAAAGTATTGATGTTTCAAATTCTTCTTTAAAATTATTCTCTTTGCCAGCTTTTGAACGATTTGCAAAAGAATATGAACCAAATCAAATTATCATTTCGGAATATGAACCTGGCGATTCTTTCTATTTAATTCAAAGTGGTTCTGTTCAACTTGTAAAATGTGTAAACGGAACTAAAAAACATTTAGACATTTTGAAACCTGGTGAATTCTTTGGCGAAATGGCAATTCTTGATAACTCACCTCGTTCTGCAACTTGTATGGCAATTGGAAAAGTAAAATGTTTAGAGTTCAATAAAGAAAACTTTGAATTATTGATTACTGGAAATCCACAAATGGCGTTGTTGCTTTTAAAACTTTTCTGTAAACGAATTTATGATCAAAAACGAAGATTCAGAATTCTTTGCATAAAAGATACTCATGCTAGAGTTGCAGACGTTTTCTGTATGCTTGCAGAAATGAATTCTCAAGGAAAAGAATTAGAAAAACAACAAAGAATTAACGCAACTTTTGCAGATATTTCCCATTGGGCTGGACTTTCACCAGAAGTTACAAGAGATGAAATTAATCGCTTTGTGGAACAACGCAAAATTGAAGCGTACGACAACTATTTTATTGTAAACAATATTTTGGATTTAAAACGAACTTACGAAACCCGAATGAACGTTGCAACAAGATAATTTTTAGATTTTTTGCCGTTTTAGCTCAGTTGGTAGAGCACTTCACTCGTAATGAAGGGGTCAACAGTTCGATTCTGTTAAACGGCTCTAATTTTGCTTATGGCTTTTTCTATAAATTGGACAGATTTTCCTGAATTTTGGGATTCTGAAAGTGAACTTTCTAAAGTAAAAATTATTCCTCAATTACCAAATTATTCAGATTTTGTAAAAAAAGATTCTAGCCACATTTTTATTCAAGGTGATAATTATCCTTGTCTTTCTGTATTGGCAAAAGATTTTTCTTCAAAAGTCGATTTTATTTATATTGATCCGCCTTACAACACTGGAAAATCTTTTACATACAATGATAATTTTGCTGGTGCAGAAGATTCTCACAGTGTTTGGCTAAGTTTTATGGAACGTCGTTTAAAACTGGCAAAAGAATTACTAAAGGAATCTGGCTGCATTTTTATTGCAATTGGAACAGAAGAACTTTACGTTTTAAAACTTTTATGCGATAAGATTTTTGGTGAAGAAAATTTTGTGAACGATTTTATGTGGCTTGTGGGAAAAGGAAAAAAAAACACTTGGTCTAGAACTTTGGAACAGCACACCCTTTGTTTTGCCAAAAATAAAAAATGTTTAAAACCATTTTGTCAAATTGAATATTCAAATTGGGCAAAGTCTAATGCGGACGGTGATCCTCGCGGAAATTGGTTTAGTGGTAGCATTTCTTTTTCAGAAAATAGATCAAATCGAAAGCATAAAAACTTTTACAAGATTACGTCGCCCGGTGGTGTTGTTTGGGAACGTCAGTGGCTTGTGAGTAAAGAAGAAATGGATAAACTTTTGCAAGAAGACAAAATTTATTTTGGAAAAGCTCCCAAATATGATGGTGTTCCAAGAGCAAAGATTTTTAATGATTCAGAAAACTATATTATTCCAAAAAATATTATTGATTTTGTAGAAACTACAAAGCAGGCTCAAAATTATGTTGATTCATTGCTTGGACAAAAAAACGTTTTTGATAATCCAAAGCCAGTTTCTTTAATTAAGCATTTTATTCAGATTTCCCAAATGCCAAAAGACGCTGTAATTTTGGACTTTTTTGCAGGAAGCGGCACAACTTTTGAAGCAGTTTGCCAACTTAACAACGAAGATTCTGGCGGCCGCCGCTGCATTCTAATTCAAAAAGACGAAAAAACAAGCAAAACAACCAACTTTGACACAATTTCAAAACTGAGCTTTGCCCGCTGCCAAAAAGTCCACAAAATATATAACGAACCAATAGAGTTTTTTGAACAGTGTAAATAAAATAGGTTTATTTTAAACACTTTCTAAATCTAATTTAACCTCTGTTGATATGCTCCCAGTCGTGCTGCTTTGGGTCAAAACCGCGGGCTAGCCCGCTACACGCTGTTTTGCGGTGTTTAATATACTTTGCTGCTCACGCAGCAGCAAAACAGAGTGTTTTTGCCCAAAGCCCACTCCTTCGCGCATATCAACACACTTCATCTGTCAAAGTGTTTAAATAAACCATTGTGGACGAGGTTGACGAAGGTGTGAAAACTTCAACACCACTCCTCTCACCTCATTAAAATGTAGATTTAAAGTAAAAATTTGAATAAACTTCAAATTTGGAGTATCGCGGGACGCAGAAAAAAAATCAAAAAGCGAGCGTTAGTGGCGAAGCTTTATTGATTTTTTTTCGTCGCTGGGACCCGCGAAATTTTAATTTGGTATATCAAAATTTTAATTTACTTTAACCCTACATTTTATTCAAACAACTTTCTACATTCTAAATAGAATCTTTTTTCGTCGGCTTCACCCATAGAAAAACTTTTTCTTGGAAGTGGTCCACGTCCATTGATTGTTTCAAAGAAACTGTCTTTTGCAATTGGAGGAAGCAAAACGCCTGTGGAATTTTCTTTTAATCCCAAAGAAATTACTTCATCAGTTCCGTGAATGTAGTCAATTTCTGGTTTTACAAGGCGACAAACACCATCTGTACAAACATGAGAATCTGGAGCATTTTTTAAGAATTCATCAATTTGTGGTTGAAGTCTTGCAACAGCCAATTCTTTAATTTGAGTTTTTAGTATTACAAATTTTTCTTTTCCATCTTCAACAAAAATAAATCCAAAATCAGCCCAAGAATTTTTTACTTGATTTTCAAGATCTTCTTTATTTGCAACTTCTTCAATTTTTCCATCAAGATTTTTTGCAAGGAATTGAACAAGTTCCATAGAATTAATATTAAAAATTACTCTGTGAATTGGTTCAAAAGTTAAACCTGAATCATAAAGATTGACAATTTCTACAAGTGCATATTTTACAGGACAATTTTTAATTTCGTCTTCAGAAGCACCATCTTTTAAAAGTTGAGCTTTATATTCATCCCAAACAGCTTTTGCAGTTGCCAAAGAATGGTTTCCGTCTCCTACAGCAAAAAGGAATGTTGAACCGTCAGAATCTGTGCATTCTTTTGCAATTTCGTTTACAGCGTTAGTTACAGCTTGAATGTCTGCTTCAGATTCAATTGCCCAACCTTTAATTGAACCGCCATTATTCATAAGTGATCCTTGGTACAATGGAGCGTTATTTTTTACTAAGTTTCCAGCACCTTCAACAAGCAATCCCTTTTTATCATTTACCAAAAGCATAATGTGTGGAAGCTCCAAAGGTGCACCACGTCTAATTTCCATTCTTGGAGGAATTCTGTCTACAATTGTAGCTTCTGTGGCACGAATATTTGCTTTAGAAAAAGGTTTCCATTCGTAAGTGTCCAAATCAATTTGAACAACAAGACCTTTTCTTGTGCGACCAAAAGCAGTAGTGCGTTCAAGATAAACAAGACAATTTTTTTCAGATTCAAAAACGCCATTTTCCAAATAATTTTTCATAGATTGACGGATTTTACCAATGCGTTCTTCTTTGTTTTCGTTTAAGTAAACTTCTGGCAAAATCAAATTCAAAGTAGAAGGTTTATCTGCAACTTTTTCTTCTACACTTTTCCAATAATTTTTATCTTGTGTATATTGGTCGCAAGCAATTACCGACCAAGTAGATAAATCACAATTTTTTGGGAGCAAAATCTGTGGAATCCCAATTCCAAAATCACATAAATTTTTCATACCAAAAGTATATAGAAAAAAACGAATAATGGGAATAAAAAACAATCAAGATAACCTATCCCTTCCCCCTATCCTATTTTTAATCTTAAACCCCTGACAAAACGCCTCAAACAAATTGAATTTATTAATAGAATAAACTATAATTATTTATCTAAATTTTTATTCTGCCAGTGGTGGAATTTGAGGATAAAAAAATGCCAAAAATCGAATGTAATGAAAAATTATTTTTTAATGCTATTGGAAAAAAATATACTTATGATGCTTTAGAAGATTTGCTTCCTTGTGCAAAAGCTGAACTTGATGAAAAACCAGATATGAGCATGAGCGAAGATGAACGAGTTGTAAAAATTGAATTAAACGATACAAACCGTCCAGATTTGTGGTCTACAAATGGTGTTGCTCGCCAAATTAAAATTCACGAAGGTGGAAAAACTGTAGATTATGCAAAAATCATGGCAAACAACGGAAACAACAATTACGAAAATCGTATTGTAGAAGTTGATCCAGAAGTAAAAGACGTTCGTCCTTACATGGTTGCTTTTATGATTTGTGGAAAACCAATTGACGATCCAATGCTTAAAGATATTATTCAAACACAAGAAAAATTGGCTTGGAACTTTGGTCGCAAAAGAAAATCAATTTCTATGGGGCTTTACCGCGTAGATCAAATTGAATTCCCAGTAAAATATCACGCAGTTGATCCAGATAAAACTTCTTTTGTACCACTTGCATGTGACGCACCAATGACATGTCGTCAAATTTTAACAGACCATCCAAAAGGAAAAGACTTTGGTTGGATTTTGGCAGATTGCAAAAAATTCCCACTTTTGTCTGATGCAAAAGGCGAAGTAATGTCTATGGCACCAATTATCAACTCGGCAACTTTAGGTGCTGTTCAAGTTGGCGACAAAGATTTAATGGTTGAACTTACTGGCGATAACATTGAAAACCTTATTCTTTCTGCAAACATTGTAGCTTGTGATTTTGCTGACCAAGGATACGAAATTAAACCAATTTTGGTAAAACATCCTTACGATACAGGACTTGGAAAGGACATTATGGTTCCTTACTACTTCCAAAAATCAACAAAAACAACTTTGCAAGCCGTAAATAAACTTTTAGGTTCAGACTTTGACATGAAAACTGTTGAAGACGCTTTAGTTCGCATGGGTTCTACAGTAAAAATCAACGGTGACCAAATTGAACTTAGTCCTGCACCTTACAGAAACGACTTCCTCCACGAAGTTGATATTATTGAAGATGTTATGATTGGTTGCAATGTTAGTGCATTTGCTCCAAGAACACCACAAGATTTTACAGTTGGTCGTTTACTTCCAATTACAGAATTTAGCCGTAAAGCAAAAACTTTAATGGTTGGACTTGGATACCAAGAAATGATTTTTAACTACGTTGGTAGCAAAAAAGATTACATCGACAACATGTTAATTGACGGTTCAAAAGTAATTGAAATTGCAAACCCAATGAGCGAAAACTATCAATTTATTCGTTCAGATATTCTTTCTTCACTTTGTAGAGCCGAAGCAGGAAGTGCAAATGCAATGTATCCACACAAAATTTTTGAAATTGGTAAAGTTGCATATCTTAAAGATGACGAAAACACAGGAACAATTACACGCCAACACATTGGCTTTATGACAGCAAGTGCAAACGCAAACTATAACAGCCTTGCTTCTGAAGTTTCTAGTTTGCTTTACTTCCTTGACCACGAATACAAAGTTGTGGAAACACAAGACCCAAGATTTATTGTTGGTCGTCAGGCTGGAATTTTGGTAAACGGCGAAATTGTTGGTACATTCGGCGAAATCCATCCACAAGTTTTGGAAAACTGGAATATTTCTACACCTTGTGTTGCCGCTGAAATCGATTTGGAAAGTTTGCTCTAGTTTAATAATCTGGGCGCATAAAAAAAGGTTGTCTACAATACTTGTTTGACAACCTTTTTTTACCGAGGTGTTCCGCTATTCCCTTACGGTCAGCCCCTTGCCGCCCGCTGAACGCGGGCTTTCGTTTGCAAGCAAACTCACAAGGTGGCCGCCTTCACAAGCAAAACTTGTTCGGCGTAGCTCCATACCTCTTGCGCATTTTAATTCATTAATTCATAAAAAATTACACTGGCAGCTTGTGCAACATTCAAACTGTCCACAAGACTTTCTTTTACACCAGCATTCATTCCGCCCCACGGAATAATTACAAGTTCATCACAATTTTTTTGAACAATATCACTAATTCCGTGTTCTTCGTTTCCTAAAATTATAAGATATGGTTTTTTCTGATTTTTCTGAGCCAGTGCAAATTCTTTTACAGTTTGTTTTGCTTCAAGACTTGTTCCCACACGAATCATTTTGCCTTTTAAGGCTTCCAAAAGTCTGGCTGTAGAACGAACACTATAAATGTTTACATATTCCATTCCGCCTTCTGCAACGCGATAAGAAGAAGTTGTAATTGTACTTTGAGCTTCGTCCAAAGGAATAATTATGTTTTTAATTCCAAAAAAAGCAGCACTACGCACAATGGCACCAAAATTATTTGCATTTCCAATTCTGTCAAAAAGCACAGCATTTTCGCCATTTTTTGCCCAAGAATCTGTAATGTCAGAATCCAATTCCTGAATTCTTGGAGATTGAATCATAGCAACAACACCTTGGTGATGAACAGTTCCACTTAATTTTTCCAAATCTTTTGCTTCAACTTTATTGTAAATCCCGTGATTTTTAGCAAGTTTTTTACACAATCCACCAAAAAGAGGAGCTTTTTCCTCTGTAAAATAAAGCCGCGAAATCTTTTCCGGATGATTTTTTTCCAATTTTTTTACAGTTGCAAATCCACAAACCGCAAGTTCGTTTCGTTCTTTGTTCTTCATAATTTGTATGATATAGGAAATAGAAGGAAAAAACAATGTAGAAGGAAATTAATATCCCCACTGAACAATTCCTTTCCTTTCATACCTTTTTAGTATAAAAGTAAGTTCTATATCTTTGTTATTTATTATGGCTAGTAACTTGATATGAATATCATTTTTATAATTGTCTAAATTGAATTCATACGGAGTTGAATAAATTCCAAGTGCCCATTCAGATGTTGTTTCTTCAAAATTTTTCCCATTTAAAACCTTGCTATGTTTGATTTGACTTTGAAAGTTTATATTCTCAAAAGAATGGTTCAAATCTTCATTCAGAATTTGTATAGATTTAACACAAAATGATTTTTCACCATCTAAAGTCCAAAATCGAAAAGTAAATCTATAGGGGTTTTCCCCATCATAAACTGTTTGGTTAGTCGCTTCTGTACGAACATTAATAAAAGTATTTTGTATAAAATATTGAGGATATTTTTCTGATACTTTTTTGATTTGCTCTGTATCACCATTAATAGAATCTTTTGTTGGTATGGAAGAAAAACATACGGTATGCCATGGTTCTATTGAACCACGAGCCAGTTTTATAAACAAAACCAAAGTAGATAGAGAAAAAATTGTAATAAATAAAAACTTTTTCATAAAAATATTAAAATCAAAACCTTTATTCTAAATCCTTCTTAAAATATGACATATATACATCCCCGTTTTCATCTGTTATCTCTCTATTTTTTGCAATGGGATTTCCAGATAAACCTAATTTTTTAATCTTTGTCCAATTCGATAAATCAGGAAGACTTTCAATATTATTGTCCCATAAATGTACTTCTTCAGGATTTAAGTTTTTTAGACAGTCAATATTTGTGATTCCACAATCGGCTATATATATATCATTTAAATTTCTTAAATTTTCTAAAAATTCTTTTGTTGCGGGTTTCATACCGCCTTCGCCCTGCATCGGCTCAACGATTACGGCACAAGTGTTTTCATCTGCAAGTTCTTTTATGCTTTCAATGTTATTAAATTCTGCATATACTATAT
>JAGARY010000041.1 GCA_017622055.1 Treponema sp.
ACTAGAGTACGATATTCTATTAAGCCATGTTTATTTGGTCAAAGAAATGATTATGACTTGTTAGAATTGGAAGTCTTTACAGATGGAACAATAGCACCAGCTAACGCTTTGGCAGAAGCTGCAAAAATTGCTAAAGAACACTTTGCAATTTTCATTAATTTTAATGAAAAAGATGTTATTGGAACTGACGAAGACGAAGAAGGTGATCAAGCTATTAATGCAATTTTGAACACTGACGTTCAAGAACTTGAACTATCTGTTCGTTCGTCTAATTGTTTAAGAAATGCAAATATTAGAACAATTGGTGAATTAACAAGAAAGACTGAAGATGACATTGCTAAGTTCCGTAATTTTGGAAAGAAAAGTCTTGCTGAAATTAAAGAAAAACTCGTAGAGTGGAACTTATCACTCGGAATGACAGATTATAGTCATCTGAAGAATGCTGCTAATCTAAGAAAGCAGAAGGAAGAAACAGATGAATCATAAAAATGGATTTAATCCGCTTTCACGTACAACAGCACATCGTCGTGCTATGACACGTAATATGGTAACATCTCTTTTTAGATATGAGAGAATTACTACAACTAAAGCTAAAGCTCTTGAAGTAAGAAAATCAGCTGAAAAGTTGATTACAAGAGCAAAAGTTGATTCAGTTCATAACAGACGTGAAGCAGCAAAATTTATTCAAGATGAAAAAATTCTTAATAAATTATTTACTGAAATCGGACCACGTATGAAAGAAAGAAACGGTGGTTATACACGCGTTCTTAAACTTGGTTTCCGTCAAGGCGACGCTGCTGATGTTGTAATTCTTGAATTAGTTGATTACACATTAGAATCAAAAGAAGAAGCTGAAGATTCTAAACCAGCAAAATCAACTGCTAAGAAATCAACAAAGTCAAAAGAAGTTGAAGGTGAAGTAAAACCTAAGAAAACAACTTCAAAAAAGACTTCTGAAAAGAAGGAAGAATCAAAAGCTGAATAGTTTTTGATTTTATAAGGAGTCGATATGTCAAAAAACCATCGTGGATCTGGAATTAGATCATTAGCTAATCATGGTCGTGGAACTTGTGGTATTTGTGGAAAAACAGATATTAAAGTTCTTTATGAACAAGAAGTAAATGGTCAACAGACAAATATTTGTAAGTTCTGTAAAGCTGCATTAAAAAACAAAGCTAGAGTTGAAGCTAGAAAAGCTGTAAAAGAAGCTCCAGCTGCTGAAGAAGCTCCTACAGAAGAAGCTAATGCTTAATTTTTAGTATTAGTTAGTTTTATTAAATCCGTCAAGTTTTGTACTGGCGGATTTTATTTTTTTAAATCAAAATAGATATAAAAAAGAAATAAAATAATATTGATAGATTATAAAGATTAATGTAAAATGAAAAGACATGGGAATTTTAAACAGTCATCACATTTCTAATTACTACGATCTTTTTAGGGACACAGAAATTGTTCTTAATAAATCTAATTTAAAATCTCTAAGAATTAATCCTCGCATGATTTATGTAAAATGCAATGGAGGTCAGTGGCCTTGTATTATAAATACTACTTCAATGCAAATGGCTACAATTCTAATTGGAACTGGAAGTGGTGCTTATGTTGAATTTAACAAAAAAGAAAACTGTCCTGTAAGTTTGAAATATTGTTTTATGGATAGTGATAATAATCCTATTCAGTTTTTTGTGAATTCTGCAGTTCAAGAAATAACATCTTATCAACAGTCAAGGGAATTGGCATTGGTAAAACTTGTTTTTACTCAGCGTCCTCCTGATGATTTAATTGAAAGACTTGGTGAATTTTTGCAGGTTAATGATAATTTTAATAAACGTCATGATGAAAAGATTATTTTAACAAAGGATTCTATTCGTGAATTAGGATTGCCAAAAGAGGAATCTTACATTTTTATTGAAAATGTTCCAAGAAAGTGCATTATAAAAGAATTGTATTTTTCTGGTGCAAGGATTTTGTTTGTTGGTGTTCCAAAATTTTTGATAAATAAAAAAGCTCAATTAAAACTGTTGTTTTTAGATACAGGTGAAAAAATCACTTTGGAAAGTGTAATTAAGGATGCTGCTTTCTTACCAAATAGGCAAGATATTGTAATAGCAACATTTGAGTTTAATAAAGAAGAAATTCCAATGTCTTATAAATTTAGAATTAATAAATATCTAACTTCATATTCAAAACTCATTATTGAAAAACAGATGCAGAATGCTAAAGCTAGACAGGAAGCAACTGAAGAAGTTAGTTCAAAATAGAATCTTAGGTGAAAAAAAATGAGTTCTTCAAGTTCTTTAGAAACTATCTTTTATATTAAAGTTCCAGAAAATTTTGTTGCATCTGATGATGCTTTTAAAATTGATAATACAATTGAATTGCCTGTTCAGAAAAAAATGGATGAAGCTCCTGGGGATTTTAATGCTTCTGAAATTACCACAGAGCAAATTTTGGCGGGTATTTTAACAGTTTTAGCCTACGACAAAAATAATCCTCATTTGGACTATTATCGTTCTATTTTATTAAAGGTAAAACCAAATATTAAAAAAGAATTGTGTGAAGCGGCTATTCTTAAAACAAAAAACGAAGATTTTGATTTAGCAGAAGAAATTTTCTTGGCTTTAGTTGGACTTGAACCAGATGATTCTGCAATTACATTGAATATGGCTTTGTTTTTGGATCAACGTGCAGATTCTTATAGAAATAATGGTTTATTTGAAGATGCAGATGCCTACGATAATGATGCAAATTATTATTATGAATTAGCATTAAATGCAGATCCTGTAATTCCTGAAGCCTATTTTAATGTTGGATTTTTCTATTTGAAGCAACATAAATATATTGAAGCTAGAGATGCTTTTGAATCATACATTGCATTAACTTGTGATATTTCAGATGAAGAACTTGGTGATGACGGTGTGTATAAAAAAGAAAGAGCACAAGGAATTGTAAATAAAATTAAAGCTTCTAACATGGATGATGAAACTTTTAGAGCTGCCTATGATTATATTTCAAGAGGCGAAGAAGAAAAAGGTTTAGAAGAAATTAGAGTGTTTTTGCAACGTAATCCTAAAGTTTGGAATGCTTGGTTTATGCTTGGTTGGGGATTAAGAAGACTTGAACGTTATGAAGATGCAAAAAATGCATTTCTTGAAGCCTTGAACCATGGTGCTGATGAAAATCCTGACACATATAACGAGTTGTCTTTGTGTTATATTCAAGAAAAGAATTTTGAAGAATCAAAGAAGTGTTTATTGAAAGCATTGCAAATTGATCCTGAAAGTACAAAAGTAATTTCGAATTTAGGATATTTATCTTTAGCAATGGGCAACAAAGACGAAGCAAGAAAATATTTTACTACAGTTTTAGAATTAGAACCAAATGATAAAATTGCAGCTAATGAGTTAATGAAATTAGAAAGTGAAATGTAAATTTCTATTTAAAATCTAGACTGATGGAGTCTCCTTCTTGGATGTTGTTTTTTTTGAACCATCCTTGAGGAACTTCTAAGGCATATCTTACAGAAACTGTACTTGAGATTGAAGATAAACTAAATGGCGTCATATCGTATATGTTTTTTATTACACCTTTAGAGTCAATGTAGGCGATTGATAGAGGATGAGGTGTGTTTTTCATCCAAAATGATAAAATCTGATCAGATTCAAAAATAAATAACATTCCAGTTCCATCAGGAATTTTTTTTCTTTCCATGAAGCCAAAGTTGCGTTCTTCGGGCTTTATGGCTAATTCTGCTTCCACTGTAATTGTTGAACCATCCGCTCTTGTGATAGTAATAGTTTTAACAGGAAGTTTTTTTGCTGAACAACTAATTAAAGTAAATGTAAATAAAAGGCAAGTTAATATTTTGTTTTTCATATAATCCCTTTATTAAAGTTGGTCTAAAAACATTTGCTGCGTCATTTCTTCGGCAGATTTTTGAATTGTGGAATATTGTTGCAATTGATCTTGAATTTCATTGTTAATATACTTTAATGTTAATGGTTTTTCCAGAGTCATTGTTATTTCATCATTTTTCCATACTGATTTTTGTGGAGTAACTGATTTTGGTTCACCATATTTTTCTGTTAATGTTTTAAAAATGCTGTAGTGATCAATTTTTTCTTTATTCATATTAATTGTAATAATGTACAATTCGTCTTCATAGAATTGAAAATAGCAAGTTGTTAAAAAATTGGAACCAAGACCATTTTGAGCGTTTGTTTCTATTAAGACTTTTTGTTTGTCTGGAACTAAAGAAACATCTCGGTCGCCTTTGTACCCAAAATCAGAGTTTTTAATTAATTCATCTTTTGTTTCTTCTACAGACATGCCAAGTTGAATATTTGCAAATCCATTTGGTAAAGATGAATTTTGATTATCTTGTGAAAAAAGAGAATTTAGGAATAAAAAAGAAAAAATAAATGATGTTATAACATGCTTAAATTTGTGCATATTGTATTATCGGAGGTCTTTTTGAACTTCTTGACTTTGTTTTCTTAAAAAGGCAGATTGTTTTGAAAGTTCGTATAAATCTTTGATAAAAATTTTGTTATCAACTAATTTGATGTTATGCCAATTTTGAAGATCGTAAATTGCTTTGTACTGCTGATTTTGTGAAAGTCCACACATTGTTGCTAAATCTTGTGGTGTTATTGTTGTTTGATATTGACTATTTGTGTGGATTGAAACTTTTGATTTTTCCATTTGAAGTGCAAGCATATCAATCATTTTATTTACAGGATCTTGAATAGCAGCATTGTCTATTTGGCGGTACATTGACCAAAGTCTTTCGGCAAGGGTTGTTGTAAGTTTTGCAATCATCTGAGGTTGTGTAGAAACCATTAGATTAAAGTTGTGAATATTAACAACCATAAGTGAACAGTCTGAATGAGCAATAGCATTAGCGGAACGAGGTTTGTTTTCTAGTAATGCCATTTCTCCGAACATATCGCCTCTTCCAAGCAAAGCAAGAGTAATTTCTTTTCCATCAACAATTTTTGTAATTGCAACTTCACCTTGTTGAATAATGAACATATCTGCACCACGTTGAAAGTCTGAGAAAATCATTGTGTCTTTTGGATAAGAACGGATTGCTTCATTTGTAGGTTCAAAATATACCGCGTTAGTTTTTTGTTTTAGCTCAATAAATTTTCTTTTAGCAATTTCTGCATTTGGTCCAGTTGGTTTTGTTTTTAAATATTGATAATATCCGTAAACTGCAATGTTAAGTTGTTTGCATTTTTCGTAGTATTGTGCGTTGTTAAAAATCTGTTCATAAGAATTTTGTACAATTGAATTTAGTGCTATTTTTGTGAGCATTTCATTCATTAGCCGCATTTTTTTTGCAAAAGTTTTAATAATTTTTAAAGCTACTGGATTGTTGTTTACAATTAAATCGGGATATTGTTCCTTTTTTACCGAAATAGCTACAACATCTGTTAATGCAATTGCAGTTTCTACTTGGGTTTTTCCTGCCATACAAGATACAACACCGACAAAGTCACCTGGACCAAATTTAATTGGGGTAATGCCAGAACTTGAAGTTTTAGTACATTGGACAAAACCTTGCTGAATAATGTAGAAATGATCTGAGTCTGATTTTCCTTCTACAGAAATGTAAGTTCCGCGATTAAATTTTGAAATTTGTAATTGTAACAAATTATTTACCCCTCTAAAGTATATTATAGTATAAAATTACTATTTATATTTGTCAATTTGAGAAAGGTATTATAAAAAAATTATTTCTGGTTCTAGTGAAAATCCGAATTTTTCTTTTACCACTTTTTGAACGTGTTGAACTAATTCTTTTATTTGAGTTGCAGTTGCGTTTTCTTTGTTGATAATTATATTTCCGTGAAAAGGGGCAACTTGGGCATCTCCAATTGTGTAGCCTAATAAATCTGCATCTTGGATGATTTTTCCAGAAGGGGCACCGAAGTTTCGATTGTTTTTGAATACAGATCCTGCACTTGGAAAGTTAAAATGGCCTTTATTTTTGCGTTCGTTTATGTATTTTTTGCATTCTTCTTGGATTTGTGATTTTTCTTCTGGTGATTTTCTTGTGAGTTTGAATGTGGCAGAAGAAACAAAAATTTTGTGTTCTGAAAAATTATATTTTGGAATTGTTGGTTCTTGGGAATTATTTGATTCTTGGTTTGGTTGAAATGGTGATTTTTTGTAATCCCACTGAGATGGGTTAAAATTTGTTGTTGTAACTTTTGTGTTGATTTTTGAGATAATTTCTATTTGTTCTGTTTGATATAAAATGTCGCTAATTGATTTGTCAAAACAGCGGGCATTCATGTAAACGGCTCCACCAATTGTTCCTGGAAGTCCTGCAAATTCTTGGGCACCAGAAAAGTTGTGATTTGTGCAAAAGTTTACAAAGGCTTGCATTGGTGTGCCACATTGGCAATTTACTAAAACTGTATCTTCTGAAAGTGTGTTGTCATCAACGTCGTCTTTGTCTATTACTGTAATTTCTGAAAGATTTTGGGTTGAAATTACAACTGCTTCTAATGGTGAATCTGGAAAAACTACGTTTGAACCGCCGCCTAAAACAAAAAAAGGTAATTCTGCAGCTGTTGCCCCGCCTATGGCAGAACGGAATTGTTCTGTGGTGTAGGGTTTTACAAAAAGTGGTGCAGAAGAGCCAACTTTGAATGTTGATTTTTGTGCTAGTGGTTCGTCTGTGGAAAATGGGATTTGTGCCATTATTAATGATTGTTTTAAAAAATCGTGAAGCATGAAATTATTATATGTGAAAGTGGATTTTTTTTAAAGGGGAGAAGTAAATTAAGAATTCAGAATTAAGACAATATGTTGTGCAAACCTTTTGCAGAAACGTGGATTTAGCTGCAAAATGGAATAAGAAAAAAAATAAACCAAAAGAGCATTACCAAAAATGCAAAAGGAGCACAACATGGAAAGTATAGTTTATGTAGGG
>JAGARY010000042.1 GCA_017622055.1 Treponema sp.
AAACAAATATTCTTCAGTTGTCAAATGATGAAGTAGTTTTATATTCTGCATATACAAAAAATCCAGTAATTCTTAAAAATCTAACTTCTGGAGCAGAAAAACAACTTTTTGTTCCAAAAAACAATATTCAATCATTGAATCTAAGTTATTATAACAATCATAAAGTCTTAGTTGAACTTGAAAGTAACAGTTATGTAAATCTATACGAACTTGATACAGGAAAATATAAAGAAGCATACGTTGGAACTGGTATTCAAGATGCATTATTAACGGATTATGGTTTATTTATTGCAAAATCAGCTTCTACAAATCCAAAAAATCCTTTGATTGTTATGAATACTCAAACTATGGAAACAGTTCCAGTTTCTATGAACGGAAATGTAGTTTATGGATTAAGCTATTCTGATAATTGTTTGTACGGGCTAAATTTGGTTTCAAATGCTGAAGGAAACACAACTTATGTTTTTTCATATAATCTTGAAACAAAACAAATTAAAAATATTTTGAAATTTGCAAACGAAGATGCAGAGGCATTTACATTTGTAGATGATGGAAAATTATTTACAAACATTGGTAAAAATAAAATTTATTGCTATAACATAAACACTAAAAAAATCTTTAGTTATAACCGTTCCGCTTCTATTCCACAAAAAAGTGTAAAGAAAGGAAATAGAGTTGCTATTTTGAATTATAATGGAAGCATTTCTTGGTGTGATGATTCATCAAAGGAAATATTGGCAGACTGGTATTTGACAAACGATGAACAGTGGTATGAATTTTAGTTTGAACTTTTGAAATTTAGTTCACTACTAGATCGGGGCGTTGCGGGGTGTCCCCGCTAGAAGGGGTGAGCTGCAACGAAAGTGCAGCCCAGGGGGAGACTTCCCCCTCCTCTATTTTTACACCCAGTCGTTGGTGTTTATGCCACAACCACGCATTAGTGCTTCGCTGTAAACGTTTAGATATCCGTCGGCAGATTTGTCCCAACTGAAGTCTTTTGTCATTCCACGAACTTGCATTTGTTTAATGTGGTCTTTTTTGTTGTAATAAGCGTATGTTGCCCATCCAACTGTATCGTAAATTGCACCAGGTGTTAATGAATCAAACAAGAAGCCAGTTCCGTCCCCTGAAAATTCGTTGTATTGTTCAACTGTGTCTGCAAGACCTCCAGTGCGGCGAACAATTGGCAAAGTGCCGTAAAGCATTGAATACATTTGATTTAATCCACATGGTTCGTAGCGTGAAGGCATTAAGAAGAAATCACTTCCCGCTTCAATTAAGTGGCTTAAACCTTCGTCATAGCCAATAAATGCTCTTAAATTTGGCAATTTTGATTGAAGAGCGTTGATTTCATCTTCACACCATTTTTCACCACTTCCCAAAATTGCAAATTGAACATCCATATTTGAACAAATGCTATAAATGCTTCCGTAAGTTGGAGCAAAAACTTCTGCAATTCCTTTTTGGTCTGCAAGGCGAGTAATAATTCCAAACAATGGAACATCAGGATTTACAGGGAGTCCAAGTCTCTTTTGAACTTCTGCTTTACATTTTGCTTTATTTGCAAGATTTTTTGAATCAAATTTGTATGGAATATATTTATCTGTTTTTGGATTCCAAGTGTCTAAATCACAACCATTTAAAACACCGCGGACAACATCTCTTCTAACACGCAAAAGCCCGTCCAAACCGAAACCACCTTCTTCAGTTTGAATTTCTTGAGCATAAGTTGGAGAAACAGTTGTAATCATATCTGCACAAGAAAGAGCCGATTGCAAAAGATTAATACATCCGTTGCGTTCTAGCCCTGCTCCGTGATACAAATTCCAATCTAAACCTAAAGCTGGGAAAGAATCTTTGCTGTACCAACCTTGATATCCTAAATTATGAATTGTAAAAACAGAAGCTGTATGAGCAAAATATCCGTTGCGGCAAACATGTTTTAATAAAACTGGAACTAAAGCACAGAACCAGTCATGTGCGTGCATAATATCTGGATACCAACCAAGCATTCTACAAATTTGGAATGCTCCGTGGCACAAAACTGCAGAACGATATGGATTATCGTGGAAATCTGGTTCAGCTTTTGTACCGTAAATTCCATCACGTCCAAAACATTGTTCGTGGTCAATAAAATAAACAGGAACTTCTGATGAAGGCAAAGTTGATTCATAAACTTTTACCCAAGTTTCAATTTGACCAGCAGCAACCGCTAAAGGCGCTTCAATTGGTTTTAATTTTGTTCTATCAATTTTATAATAACGAGGCATTACGATTCTTACATCGTGGCCTTGTTTTTTTAAAATTAAAGCTAAAGCCGAAACTGCGTCAGCTAATCCACCAGTTTTTGCAAAAGGAACTGTTTCTGAAGTTACCATTAAAATTTTCATATTTCACCTCATTTATTTGCTTCTTTAAAAGCATTTTTTGAATTTAATATTGTTTGTTCTGAAACACAGTAAGAAATTCTAAAATAACCTTTACCACCAAAAGAACAACCAGGAGCACATAAAATGTTAAAAGATTTTAGATGATTTACAAATGCCATATCGTCGTTGCCCCATTTTTCTGGAACTTTTACAAATAAATAAAAAGCACCTTCAGGAACAACGTATTCATAACCAGTTTCGTCCATAATTTGACAAATTTCGTTACGACGTTTTTCATAAAGTGAATAATCACATTCTGCATCCCAACTTTTTGCAATTACTTTTTGGAAAAAAGCAGGAGCATTTACATAACCTAAAGTTCTTGTTGCAAAAATTGCCGCAGCAATAAAATCTTTTGATTCTTTACAAGCAGGATTTAAACACAAATATCCAATTCGCTCCCCTGGCAAACTCAGATTTTTTGCAAAAGAAGTTACAATTACACAATTTTCATATTTTGGAAAAACAGGAACAACTTTTTTGTTATTATAAGTAATTGCTCTGTAAGGTTCATCACAAATTAAATATGGATATCTTCCCGTTTTTTCTCCGTGTTCATTTAAAACTTTTACAACAGAGTCAATTTCTTCTTCTGTATAAATTCGTCCAGATGGATTATTTGGAGAATTGATTAAAACAGCAGCAGTTTTTTCACTAAGGGAATCTTTAATAACTTTTGCATCTAATCCAAAATCAGGTTTTGTACCAACTCTAATAATGTTTCCACCATGATTTTTTATATAATGATCATATTCTGCAAAATAAGGACAAGGAACAATAACTTCATCATCTTGATTAAGCAATGTCTTCATTACAACATTTAATGCTCCTGCAGCACCAACAGCCATAACAACATTTTCAAAATTTACAGGAACGCCCTGCTCTTTTTCCGTTTTTAATGCCATTGCTTTTCTAGTTTCAGGATATCCAGCATTAGGCATATAACCATGACACAAATGAGATTCTTCTGCAGTAACTTCATTAATTGCATCCAAAACTTTTTGTGGAGGATCTAAATCAGGATTTCCAATGCTAAAATCAAAAACTTTATCGGCACCAAATTTTGCTTTTAAAGCGGCACCTTCTTCAAACATTTTTCTAATTACACCACTACTTGGGCTTTCTACAGTTTCTTTTAATTTTTGTGATATCATAATGAAAAAATTATATCACAAATCTTATAGAATTCAATGTTCATTTTTTTTTAATTTGTATTGTATGAATATTTTATTTAATTTATAATTCATTTGTTACTATTTGTTATATAAAATTGTTTAAAAAATTAATAGGTAAATATGAAAAAAACTTTATTATTAATTTTGTGTTTGTTTTTTGTTTCTAATTTTTCTTTTGCAGAACCTTTTAATTCAAAATTAACAGAAGAAGATTTAAATGTTATTAATTCTGGAGAAGTTCTTATAAAAAATATCAACTTCAAAAGAAATATGAGTTTAAACGAAGGTGTAAACCAACTTGGAGATGAGCTTCATCAAAAAATCAAAAAATTAAATCCAAAATATCTTGCAGAAATCATTCAAATTAAACCTTACGAAGGAAATGAAGATTTACCACAACGCCTTGAACAAACACTAAAAGCCATTCCCGATTATGCGGGAATTCCTTATTATTCTGAAAGAGCTGAACAATGGTATGATTTATATTCATCTGCTGTAATTACAAGTGAAGAATCTGTTGATAACGTTACTGATATAAAAGCAGATTTTGAAATGGAACCTTTTGGAACTGTTCACGAAGTAATTCAAATTAAAAAATTAGATGATTCAATTTTGTACTCTGCAATAAATACTAACAAATTAAGATACCACGACCAATTTGATTGTGTTTGGCCAGAAAAAATGTTGATATGTATTTATCTTTTTAGAGATGGTGATAATTGGGTTTTATATGGAATTGGTGGTGTAAACGCTCCAAGAATTCCATTTTTTACACAAAGAATTGAAACATCATTCATAAATAGAATTAAAACATTCTGTGATTATATTTTCAAACAATTTTAATTTTTCATTTTAGAGGTTACTGATGATTTGGCTTATTGGTTGCAATGGCATGCTTGGTTCAGAAGTTGTAAAACAATTAACAGAAAAAAAACTTCCTTTTATTGGAACTGACAAAGAAGTTGATATTACAAATATGGAAGCATTGGAAAATTTTGTTAAAACTGTTGAAACAAATTCATATTTTCATTCAGAAAAATTAACAAGAACACAACGCCAAATCAAATGGATAATAAATTGTGCGGCATATACGAACGTAGATAAAGCTGAAGATGATGTAGAATTGGCAACAAAATTAAATGAAAATGCTGCAAGAAACATTGCTAGAATTGCTAGAAGTATAAATGCAAAATTGATTCATATTTCTACAGATTATGTTTTTGATGGAACTGCAAAAATACCATACACAGAAAATAGTCAAATAAATCCAATTGGTGCTTATGGAAGAACAAAAGCAGCTGGTGAAATTGCCATTCAAAAAGAAATGAATCAATATTATATTTTGAGAACAGCATGGCTTTATGGATTTGATGGAAAAAACTTTGTTTACACAATGACAAATTTAATGAATTCTAAAGATGAAATAAAAGTTGTAAATGACCAAAAAGGAACTCCAACTTTTGCAGGTGATTTAGCAGAGTTGATTATTAAAATAATTATAAAAGCAGAAAAAGCCACATCATTTTTTGGAAGA
>JAGARY010000005.1 GCA_017622055.1 Treponema sp.
TATTAATAAATCTTCGGGTCAAGCCCGAAGATGACAGAAAGAACTAGCACGAAAAGGCGTCTTTTTCTAAGTCATTGCGAAATTTTCTTTCAGAAAATCGTGGTAATCCATTTTTTTGCCACACGGATTTACTCAATCCTAACGACTTTTGCCCAAAAGGAGTGAGCAACGTTAGTTGCGAACAAATCCGTGTGGAATTATTTTCATCTCTTCTCGCTTTGCTTTCACAATTCTTAATTCATAATTCTGAATTCTAAATTATTATATATTATCCAATTTCTGAGTTTAATGCTTTTGTTGTTGTAATTTCTTTGCCGTCCGCAAGCAATTTTTTTCCAGCCAATTGAAGAACTCCGTTTACAGCGTTCATTGAAACTGCAAAGAATTCGTCGGCTGTAATTTCTGCTTTCTTTTCTGCGTTTACATCTGCGCCTTCAAGAACAACTTTTGTTCCTGGTGCGGCCCAGCTTGCATCTAAAACTTCAACACAATCTTTACCGTTTTCATCTTTGTAGTCGCCAGCCAAAAGCATACCGTGGCTTTCTACCCCACGCATTTTTCTTGGAGCCAAGTTTGCAGCAATAATTACATGTTTTCCAAGCAAATCTTCTGGTTTTAGATACATTCTAAGTCCAGATTGAATAATGCGAGGAGTATCAGTTCCATCGTCCATTGTTTCAATGTAAAGTTTGTCACCTTCTGGGTTGTTATCAACTTTTAAGATTTTTGCTACACGCAATTCAATATTTGCATTAAAGAAATCTGCTTGTTGTTCAACTGGTAAAGTTTCTGGTTCTTTTGGAGCAGGTTTCTTTTCTTTCTTTTTATTGTCTGCAGGTTTTTCGTCTTTGCGTTCATTTTGTTTTCCACTGAATTTTTCACGGAAGGCAAGCATTGTTTTTTGATCCATTGGTTTAAAGTAAACTTCTGTTGGACCAATTTTATCAAGACCTTCTGTTTTTCCTAAATCATCCCAAGTTAAACCTTCTTTTGCAGGAACACCAAGTTTTGTTTCTTGAATTTGTTTTCCAAAGTAGCTCATTACAACTTGAGTATATTGTGGCATGTATGGATTCATCATAATCATTAAATCTTTAATTACATAACACAAATTGTGAATTAAGCTAGCAGCTTTTTCTGGTTCAGTTGTACGAGTTTTCCATGGTTCAGCTGCTTGGAATTTTTTATTACAAATATCTGCAATTTCAAAACATTGATGGAAAGCATCTTTTAAATTTGCCCATTCAAGATTTTCTGTAATTTTTGCTTCTAAATCACGAACTTGTGCCCACAATTCTTCATCAACAGGAGCATCTGGAATAATTCCATCATAATATTTATTTACAAATAAAAGTGTTCTGTTTACTAAGTTTCCAAGATTTCCAATAAGTTCAGAATTCATTTTTTCCATAAAATCTTTCCATGTAAATTGGAAGTCTTGTTTTTCTGGACGATTGTAGAAAATGTAGAAACGCCAAGCATCAGCTGGAATTCCAGTTTCAATAGCATCAGTTCCAAAAACACCAACCCCACGGCTCTTAGAAAATTTTCCATCTTCGTAGTTCATATATTCAGATGAACTCATGTGATGAAGTTTTGTCCAATCGTGTGGAGAACCAAGCAATGTACAAGGGAAAATTACAGTGTGGAATGGAATGTTGTCTTTACCAATAAATTGGAACAATTCAACATCTTCTTTTCCTTTTGCTTCTTCGCTTTCTGAAGGAAGCCACCAAGATTTCCAATCAAAACCACCACGATTTGATTTAATTAATTCATCTGCAAGTTGTTTTGTAATTGAAAGGTATCCGATTGGAGCGTTAAACCAAACATAGAAAACTTTATCTTCATATCCTTCTTTTGGAACAGGAATTCCCCATTTTAAGTCACGAGTGATTGCTCTTTCGTTTAAACCATCACGAATCCAAGCTTTTGTAATGTTGATTGCGTTATCAGACCATTTTCCTTCAACACTAGCCTTTTCCATCCATTTTTCAAGTTTTTCACTTAATTTTGGAAGGTCAATATACAAGTGTTTTGTTTCACGAACTTCTGGAGTTGCTCCACAAGTGTGACATTTTGGATCTTTTAATTCAATTGGATCAAGCAAACTTCCACAATCATCACATTGATCTCCACGAGCCCCAGTGCTTCCACATTTAGGACAAGTTCCATCAACATAACGATCAGCAAGGAACATTTTACAAGAAGGACAATAAAGCTGTTTATTTACATGTTCTGTAATAAGACCAGCTTTGTCTAAATCATTAAAAAGTTCTTGTGTAATTTCTGTACATTGCTGATTTGAAGTTCTACCAAATTTATCAAAATTGATATGAAACCATTTATATATTTTTGTGTGTTCTTGATAGTAATAATCGCACAATTGGCGAGGAGTTTTATTTTCTTCAATTGCTTTAGTTTCTGTTGCAGTTCCATATTCATCTGTACCACAAATATAAAGTGTATCATAACCGCGATTACGACAGAATCTAGCAAAAACATCTCCAGAAAGCATTTGAATTAAGTTTCCAAGATGTGGAATATTGTTTACATAAGGCAATGCCGAGGTAATAAGTCTTCATTTCATTGGTGTCCTCACAAAATTTTAATGATTAATTATAGCGAATTTTGGGTAAAGATACAATAAAGTTGAAATTTAAAGTGAAAAGTTATTGA
>JAGARY010000043.1 GCA_017622055.1 Treponema sp.
AAATCTGTTAAAGAAATTTCACCATCATTTAAGGTAAGTATTAATGAACGATTCTCTACAGAATCATATATACAGAATTCTATCTTTTTTCCAAAAATATCAATATCTACTTCTTGCTTTTGAAAAAAGTACGCCAAAGTAGTAGTTTCCCAACCTTCATTTTTTGTTAAAGTATGAATATAATTATTCCCTCCAGCAACTTCAACATCAAGATTAAAATAATAAACAGTACCATCTTCAGAAATTAATGGTATACAGCTAGTAGGTACAAAACTATCAATGTCGCCGCTGTTTGCACTATACGTACCTTGACAGTCTAATTCATCATTGGAACAATCAAGAACAAAGGTTCTGTCCTTATTAAGAGTTAAAGTTGAAAGATCAGAAGTTACCCAAACCCCCTCATATTTTTCAAAGAATTTTTCTTTTGTTGGAATTGTTATTGTTTCTGGAACTGAAAAGTTAGATGAATCAGAATTAATTTCAATTTTATACTCATAGCCATATTTAGGTAATGTATAATTTTCTAACTCCCAATTCTCCCAGAAATCAATACTTATTTTATTTGAAGAAATTAATTCTTTGCCGAAAGATTTTTCGTTCGGATAAATAATTTTTTTTGTATTTTCTTCAAGTTCTTCATTTCTATAACTTACATCCGTAGAAAAACCTTCTGTATGATAACTTAATTCTATTGCAACATTCACCCCATCGGGCATAGAAGTTACATTCCATGTTGGAAGCTGCGAAAGAGAAAATTCACAAGAATCAGAATCCCAAGATATACCAAAGGTTGTTGGTACATATTTTGAAAAAGCATTTAAAGAAGAACCATTCACAGTAATCTCTTTTTCTTCTGTACTAATACTCTCTGAGTTATAATTATATTTAACACAATAAGAATAAGTTTTTCCACCATCAACAAATTTATCAACTATTGAAAAATCTCCTGCACTAAAGTATTGATCTTCCCCAGTTTCTGTACATGGCATAGAACAAGAGAGTTCATAAGTTCCACTTGAATCATTCCCAACTTCTTTTCTATACACCTGTACATAACTTACTCCTTCCGGAAGTGTAAGATCAAGTCTTACCTTATCACCTTCCTGTAGAAGACTTAATGGCTCTTCTTCAATTATAGGTTCTGTTGTATTAAAATCTACAACAAAATCTTCTGTCGCACTCGGATCAAAAATCTGGCATATTTCTGCTGGAAAAAGTATTGTAAAAACATCGTCTTGTATTTTTGATGTTTGCAATGAAATAGAACTATAATCAACTTCATCGTCTTTTGTACCTGTAATTGTTGCAATTCCATCTTTTTCAGTATAAGTACATGAAACAATAACTCCTGCCACATCAATAGACAGTAAACAAGTATTATCTGTATGAAAACTGATAGTTCCAAAACATTCATCATCTAGATAACCATAAAAAAACTTTCCTTCGAATTGAGGAGAAGGAGCATCAGGAGTATTACCTGCATTAGGAGCCGCACTATTATCACAACCAAAAGAAATAAAACAACTAAAAATCATTGCAAATACAATGAACCAAAACTTTCTTTTCATAATAAACCTCCAATCATAACTGTTATTTATATTTTTTAAATGCTACCACAGCAATATTCAATAGTCAATAAATAATATTTATATAAAAATAGCAGTACCCATACATCATTTATATAAAGAGTAAAAATGAATCAACTACAAATATGCCTTGCAAATAATCTGAAACGTTTCCGTAAAATTAGAGGTCTTTCACAAGAAAAATTAGCTGAAAAAGCCGGTGCCTCTGCTAACTACATTGCATTAATTGAATGTGGAAAAGGTTTTCCTTCTTTACAAATGATTGAACATATTGCAAAAGCCTTAGAAATAGACGAATTAGATTTATTTGATAAAAAAGGAATTGATTTTCAAAAACATGAAGATATCCGCGAAAAATTGTTAGATAAAATTCGAACTGTTATAAATGATGCTTTTGATGAATCATTACAAAATTAATAAAATAAATCTGTTCACCTTTTCATATAATCCAATTTATTTTTGACAAAATATAATGTTATGTTATAATTCGATCAGATAATCATAACTTTTTGGAGGATATATGAAAAGTAAATTACATTTAACAATTATTAGTATTGCGGTTCTTTTTATATCGGCTTGTAACAATCAGGTTACATATTCCCAGGATGATTTGCCTAATAATCTTCCTGAAGCAAACGGAACAAATGAATTCACAGGAAAAACTTTCCAAAATCAAAAAACTACTTTTGAATTTGGAGACAAAACAGTAAGTCAAAGTACAACTTCTCAAACATCAGAAATTGCTAGAGCAAATGCACAAAATAACAAAATCCAAGATTTTTATTATTCTTTTGACTCTGAAAATAAAACACTAGATTTTCAATTGCAACAAGTATGGGGTACTGGCATAGCAACTGATTACGAAGCACAATTAGAAAATGCAAAAACACAATACAAACTCGCAATTGAGTCTGTAAAAACTGCAATTGAAGAAATAAATTACTTCCAAAAAAACGAAGAGATAAATACAAAAATTAAAAACCAAATCTTAGCAAGTGCAGAAAAATGGATTCAATCACAAGAAACTTTATTAAGTGAATATCTAGAAAAAAATATAACAGTGTTATCCACTTTGAATATGAGCTTACAGATAAAAAATTAGTTCTTTCAGAAAAATTTAACAACGACTTATCTGATGCATCTTCAAAATTTACTTTTGAAGGACAGCACATATCTGTTACTTTGAATGATTATGATCATTTAATTCCTTTTAAATTGCAAAAACACGATTCTATTTTTGTTGGTATTCCAGAATTTGAAGATTCAAAGGCAACAGAAGGTTCTGTAGAAGTAATTCTTTATCCTTACGCTGGAGATATTTTTAATACCGATACAATAAAACAAATAACAACAAAAATTACTTCTACAATACCAGCAGACATAAATACTTTGATAAATATTGCAACTGAACTAACAACAAGTGAAACTAGCACAACTTTACAAGAATTTATTGATTCTGAACTTGGAAAACAAATTCTAAAAGGAAACTATAAAATTAATGACAAAAAGATTTCCCTCACTTTTACAGAAGTTCCTACACTTATTTCCGGAATGGTTTCAGTTAATGATGCTATTGAATTAGAATACACACCTTTGTGTGATGCAGAATTTGATTTTGTAAAATAAAAACACAATAAACGCCCTTATGGAATTCTCATTTGGGCTTTCCCCCTTGCACCTTACGGTTGCACCCATATATCTTCAAGAGTTTTCAAAGTACATTTTGAAAACTCTTGATTTTTAAAAGTTTTCAAAGTATATTTATATTATGACCACAAGGGAATCATATTTTTCACAATTAGAAGCTTTTAAAGATAAACAAATCATCAAAGTAATTACTGGAATTAGACGTTGCGGAAAATCATTTTTGATGAATCAATTTATCCAACGTCTCAAAAATTCTGGAATCAGGGAAAATCAAATAATTTATTTTCGTCTTGATGATTTAGAAAACGAATATTTACTAGATTACAAAGTTTTACATTCAGAAATTAAATCAAAATTAAATCCAGAAACAAAAAATTACATTTTTATAGACGAAATTCAACTTTGTGAAAATTTTCAAAAAACCATCGATTCTCTTTTTAATCTTTCTTATGTTGATATTTACATAACTGGTTCAAATAGCAAAATGCTTAGCGGGGAACTTGCAACTCTCTTAAGTGGACGCTACGTAACAATTGCAATGCAACCTTTTTCTTTTAGCGAATATTTAATAGAAAGAAAAGACCAAAATCTTCCAACAGAAAATATGCAACAATGCTACGAAGATTATGTTCGGTTTGGAAGTTTTCCTTTTACCGTGGGTCTTCAAAACAGCGAAGAAAACATTCATCAATATTTAAGTGGCGTATATCACACAATTTTAATAAAAGATATTGCAAACAGATATGTCATAAAAGACATTTCAATTTTAGAAAGCGTAATCAAATATATTTTTAGCAACACAGCAAATATTTGTACCAGCAAAAAAATTGCGGACACATTAACAAGTGGCGGACGAAAAGTAAGCCAACCAACTGTAGAAAATTATATGCAATATCTTGAAGATTGCTTTATGGTTTACAAAGTT
>JAGARY010000044.1 GCA_017622055.1 Treponema sp.
ACAGCTGCTATCGAAATCCTAAAGGATGAAAAAGGAAATGCAGCTGGTGCTGTTTTGATGAATATGGAAACTAAAGAATTAATGGTTGCAAAAGCAAAAGTTGTTGTAATTGCAACAGGTGGAGCAGGGCGTATGCACTACCAAGGATTCCCTACATCAAATCACTATGGTGCAACAGCTGACGGTTTGGTTTTAGCTTATCGCGCTGGGGCAAAATTAATGTACCAAGATTCTTTGCAGTATCATCCCACCGGAACTGCTTATCCATCACAAATTTTGGGTGCTTTGGTTACAGAAAAAGTACGTTCCCTTGGAGCAAAACTTGTGAAAGCATAGGGAGAAGTATATATTCATACTATAGAAACCCGTGATGTAAATGCATCTGGAATTATTCGTCAGTGTCGGGAAGGTAACGGAATTGAAACAGAAATCGGGCAAGGTGTTTGGCTTGATACTCCCATGATTGAAGCAATTCATGGAGAAGGTACAATCGAAAAACGTATCCCAGCAATGTTACGTATGTTTGGAAAATACGGAATTGATATTAGAAAAGAACCAATTCTTGTTTATCCAACATTGCACTATCAGAATGGTGGGGTAGAAATCGATAGCAAATGTCATTCAGGTGTTGCAAATTTGTTAGTTGCAGGTGAAGCAGCTGGTGGTATTCACGGAACAAACCGCTTAATGGGTAACTCTCTCTTGGATGTAGTTGTATTCGGTCGTGAAGCTGGTATTGAAGCTGGAAAAATCTTCAAAGACATCAAACTTTCAGACAAAATGAACCTTGACCACGTTGTAGCATTCGAAAAAGAAAGAGCTGCTGCAAAAATCGAAGGCGATGTAACATCTCCAAAAGTTCTACCACGCTACACACACGGTAACAAGGAATTCGAAAAAACTATACCAGGTGCTACAAAATAGATTCCCACGTCGTCCATAAATGGACTCCTCGCAATGACATATAAAGTCATTGCGAGCGTAGCGAAGCAATCCATATAAAAATCCACACGGATTTGCTCAGAACTAACGTTCTTCGCTTTTGTAAGAAAGAAGTGAGTTTTGGGAGAGTTCGTGTGGTATTTTTTTTTAAATTAATTTACAATTGGTTCTTATTGAGTGTTTATTTCATTTTTTAAAATGGTTTCATAATCCATTCTTGAATGCAAAAATCTGACAATTTGAATAATTTCTTTGCCTTCATCTCCATTTATTAGATAATAGACTTTATAATTTTTTATTAGCAAAAATCTAAAACCTAAGTTTGCAAGGAAAGAATCTTTTACATAAGGTCCACTTCTTGGATTATCTTTCAATAACAGAATTTCTTCTATTATTTCATCAGACAAATTAGAAGCTGCTTTTTGATTGCATAGAATATCTTTAATATAGGATATACTATTTTTAATATCAGTTTTAGCAGAGTCAGTTATTACAACTTCTGCCATTATATTCCAAGCTCCTGTTTTATATCTGACATCACTTCTTCAAAAGGCTGTACACGTCCTTCCTGAATATCTTTTAATCCTTCTGCAAGTTTTGAATATAACTCAATTTTTGCAATTATATTATCATATTGTTCTATGCTCATTACTGCTAAATCTCCTTGACCATTTTTAGTTATAAAAATAGGTTCGTTAGTTGTATGGCAATAATTTGATATATCAGAATATTTATTACGTAAATCTGCACTTGCTTTTATTACAGGCATTTTGTACCCTCCATTGGAATATATCTTAATTATATCAATATTTGTATATAATTCAACTATTTTTTATCCTTCAATAATTTGATTTTCTATTATTTTAGAAATCAATAGTACGCAGAGTAATTTTTTTTAAAATTACTAATAATACGCAGAGTATTTTTTATTAAAATTGCTGATAGTACGCAAAGTAAAATAATTGTTGCATAAGGTCCCCGTGTCAAGCACGTAGTTGCTTGACCAGAGGAACTTAAAAATCCACACGGATTTGCTCAGAACTAACGTTCTTCGCTTTTAATGTGGAAATATTTATATTCAAAAAAATAAAACGCCACAATCTTTTTCGACAGTGACGTTTTTTTTGCTAATAGAAGACCTTGCTACTACACTTCGGCTTACCGCCTACGTTACGTTGCAAGTTCGCTAGCAATGCTCGTTACTTACTCTACGGAACAGACTATACGAAAACCTACGTTAAAGCCCAGGCACTTAGCAACGTCGAAGTCCTTGCTATCGACTCTACTGTAGTAGGCGTTGATGTAACAAGAACCACCACAGAAATACCCGTAGAAAGACCGGAAGTCGCTATCAGAATCCCAACACCATTCCCATACATTTCCACTCATATCATATAAGCCATATCCGTTTGCTTTTTTCTTTCCGACTTCATGTGTTTTAAGGTCAGAATTACCAAAATGCCATGCTACTTCATCTATATTATTGCTACCCGCATATTTAAAATCTTCACCACCTCTTGCTGCATATTCCCATTCGTATACTGTTGGTAATCTGTATCCATTTGCGTTCAAATTTTGTTTTATTTTTCCTTCTAACACCTTTTCTTTGTGTGGTACATAATTCCATTGTGTTACATCTGTTTCTCCATTTACACTATATACTGGTGTTAGTAAAAATATTTCACTTAATAAATTACAAAAATAAATTGCATCATACCAAGAAACATTTTCTACAGGTCTTAATTTCTGTATTTCACCTTTTGCAGGTAGTTCTTTAGGACCTTGAAAATTACTTGGGTTTTCTCCCATTACAATTTCATATAATTCTTGTGTAACTTCGGTTTTAGACATCATAAATGGTTGCTCAGGGTTAGGTATTTTTACGAAAAGTACATTATTCCACGAATCACTTTTTATTTTAGCTATTTCAACAGTTTGAGCGTACATTGTTGTTGTAAGTAATACGCTCAAAATTAATAAATATATTTTTTTCATTTTTATTCCCTCTATAATTCAATTAATGTATTGCAAAATATTTTAAATATTTCTTCTTTCTCTTGTGAAATTTTTATTTCATTATTAGTTTCTAATAAAATATCTTTTAATAATTTTATTTTTTCATTATTATTGCCTTCTTTTTCATTTTTAATTTTATACAAATTCAATAATATGTATAAAATTAAAGTTACTAAAAATAAAATTGAAAAAATTATCAATAATCCTATAATATGTTCAACATTTTTATCAAAAAAGATTGAGCATATTGGTAATCCAATAATATAAATACAAAATACGATTGAAAAAATTAATAATAAATTAAAACAACTTTTATTTTTCATAAATCTTACTCCTCAATAAACCTATTTGATTTTTTTAAGACTTTATACAAATGACATAAGCTATTTTTAATTCCTTTTGATTTTGAAGGAACGTGTTCAAAACAATTCAAATCTTTGTATAAGAGTTCATCATTATCAACTGCTTCATTCATAAAATACAAAATACGAATTATATTTGCTTCACCTTTTGTAAAATCTTTTAATACCCGTTTTTTTCCTACATAAATTGATTTTAAACAAACATCTAAATCCCAATAAAATTGAGTTAATAATCTTCTTTGAAAGTGCAATGTTTTATCAGAATCTTTTTGAAAGCATTTATCACTAGCATAATTTTTTATAATATCATCAATTGATTTTATTGAAGCATTTGATATTCCATAAATTTCCTTCAAAAAGGTTTCCCTATATTTTTCTGGTATTTTTGAAACATCTGATTCACATTCAAATACAAAAAACTCAATTATTCTTTGAACAGCAATTGCAAAATCATAACTTCTATATTCAGAAATTAAATTTGAATACATTTGATTCCATTTAATTTTTTCTGGAATAATCCAAGCTACAATTATTGCAATTGCAGAAAAAATAGTTTGTAGAACAATCATAATTTCTTCCATATCTTTTTTCTACATCAAATAACTTGCTAATTCGTTTGCTTCGTCAGCAGCAGCTTTTAATTTTGCTTCTTCTGCATCCATTTCTTTGGCTTTAAGACCTGCTTTTGCTGTTTCTGCATTACTTGCGGCCGCTCCACATCCAACAAAACCAAAAATTAATGCACTAACTGCAATAACAATACTAAGTTTCTTCATAATAAACCTCCATTTTTGAAACTTGAATATTAAAATTTATAATTTAAAAGTATTCTCAAATTCATTTTTTAAGGCTACTTTTATTTGCTCTGCTAATTTTGGATATGCTTTTTTTTGAGCATTTTCCAAAGTATATGAAACTGTTTTTTCATCTGAAAATACTTCGTAAGAATAAACAGTTTTATCATTTTTACTTACAATTTTAATATTTACAGTTGGAGTAATTGCTAAAGGTTCTCCTCCAGTTGAATTATCTTCTATTACTACTTCTGCAATATATGTTGATTCATCATAATATTTTACAACGTCAAACCCACATTCAGACAAAACTGTAGAAATTCCAGTTGTAAAAATTCTATTGTAATCACCTTGTACTTTTATATATATTTTGCATTTTGATTTTGTTTCTTCAAAAATTACAGGAAGTTCTGAAAAATTATCTCGACTAGATGAATATTCAGATTCTTTTGTTGGAGAAATAAGTCTTCCGTATTCAAGTTTTTCTATTAAGTCTTTTCCTTTTTGCCATGCAGTTTTTAATGATTTTAATTTTGTAAAACTATCACTTTCTTTGTCTAATTTTTTAAGCAAACCTTCAAATGTGTTTTTTGCTATTTCGATTTGAGGTTTATATTGAATCCAGGCATTTTCTCTGTTTATAAAGGCAACACAATACCATTTTTTTTCTTTTTTAAAGTAATATGGTTCTGTATATTCAAGTCCAAAAAAATCAACTTGTGACATCACTTGAACATCATTAATAATTGAAGTTTCTTCTTGAATTTCTGTTCCACTAGAAATACTTGTCATTGTTGTAGAAAGATTTGCACTTACATTCATTTGAAAATATCTTGCCAATGCACCTGTGGCATCTGTTTTTGCTTCTTCTGCAGATTTTCCACTTCCCCTTTGACATAAATATTCAGAATCTGGATAAACTTTTCTGTAATTTTGAACCCAGTCTGGCATTTTTGCAGGTTTTGCGAAAAGATTTAAAGTTATGATTTGAAATAAAAAGATAATAGATAATATTTTGATTGATTTTTTCATGATAAACATTTTCTCATAAAAGTAGATTTTAGTATTTATACACAATAATAACATTATTTTAGTATTTTCTTATATTATCACAATATATTGTGATTCGCAAGTAAATGAATAACAATATTATGTTATTGTAAATTATGGATTTTCGAACGAGATTACGAGAAGAAATTGATTTTTCAGGTTTACTTGATAAAGAAGTTGCTGCAAGAGCAAACATAAGCAAAAGAACTATTGATAGTTATGTCGGAAGCCAAAATTGTATGCCATCAGCTGATGTTGCTGTAAAACTTGCAAAAGTTCTTAATACAACAGTAGAATATCTTGTTACAGGTTCAAATCCAGAACTCCCGCAAACTCATGATATAAAACTTCAAGAAATTTATTCAAAACTAAAACATTTTTCGGACAAAGACCTAGACGCCGTTCAACACATAGTTGATGCATTAAATGAAAAATATTAATCATCATATTTATAGAAGAAATTGAAAATTCCAAAAATTTATGGGGGTTTTTAAGGGGCTCTCCCCTTAGGAGAGGGGGTCGGCTGCAACAAAGTGCAGCCGAGGGGGAGACTTCCCCCTTCATAATCTATCCTAACCC
>JAGARY010000045.1 GCA_017622055.1 Treponema sp.
AAGTTCTTGGTATGGAAGAAATGCCAAATGCAGGGGGATCCATTCCAAGTTCCTGAATCTGAAAAAGAAGCAAGAGCAATTTCTACTAAACGTCAAGAATTAAAACGTTTTGAAGCTGCAAAAGCTGTTAAACGTACATCAATTGATACACTTTATAAAGATATTGCAGACAGCGAAGTTAATGAACTTAAAGTTATTATTAAAGCAGACTTACAAGGTTCAGCTGAAGCTCTTAAATCTTCTTTGGAAAAACTTTCTACAAGAGAAATTCGTCTTTCTGTAATTCACTCTAGTGCTGGTGCAATTAACGAATCTGACGTAACTTTGGCTGCAGCAGACTCAAATGCAATTATTATTGGATTTAATGTTCGCCCAACACCAAAAGCAAAAGTTCTTGCTGAACAAGAATCTGTAGAAATTAGAAAATATAACATCATTTACAAGTGTGTTGAAGAAATTCAACAAGCTATGGAAGGTATGCTTTCACCAGATACAAAAGAAGAAGTTATTGGTATGGTTGAAGTTCGCGATACATTCAAAGTTCCAAAAATTGGTGTTATTGCTGGTTGTACAGTTTCTGAAGGTGTTGTTAGAAGAAATGCAAGCGTTCACCTTGTTCGTGATGGAATTGTATTGTTCAACGGAAAAATTGCTTCTCTTAAACGCTACAAAGACGATGCAAAAGAAGTTGCTGCCGGATTTGAATGTGGTTTAGGTCTTGAAAACTGGCAAGATATCCAAGTTGGAGATAAACTTGAAGTTTACGAAATTATTGAAGTTGCAAAACGTCTTGGAAAAACACTTGCAGAAGAAGAAGCTGAAGCTGCAAAACGCGGTGGAAAAACAGAATCTGAAGGAGATTTATAATGGGACAATATAGATTACAGAGATTGAATGATCAGCTCCGTGATGAAATTTCCCAATTAATTATTCGAGGGGAAGTAAAAGACCCTCGAGTAAGTACTTTTTTAAGTATTAATAGGGTAGAAGTAACTTCAGATTTAGGTTATGCAAAATGTTATGTTTCTTCATTTTTGCCTGATGGTCAATTAAAACATGGAGTTTCTGGATTAAATGCTGCTGCAGGATTTATTCAAAGAGAAATTGCAAAAAAATTGAGAATCAGACAGTTTCCAAAACTTCAATTTGTACTTGATAAAGGTATGAAAGAAGGATTTAAAATGGTTCAAAAATTAAATGAACTTGAACGGGAAAGTGAAGAAATTCAAAAACAACAAAATGAGGAATCATCCGATTCAGATGAATAAAACAAAATTTGTTAATTAATTACAAATTTGTATTTAATTTTCCCATTTTCATCTTTTTCAATTAATCCCATAAAATTACCATCCGGTGCAAAAACTGCACTGGATGTTTTATTTAACAAAGAATGTAAATCAATATTAAACATATATGAACGTAAAGGCTTTCCGTTCATAAAATCTTTTTTTACATCATCATTTTTTAATTCAATATTATTAAATCCACACAAAACTGAAACTTCTTTTGTAAAATCAACGCTTTTATTTTGAATTTCTTCCAAAAAATCTTTAGTAAATTCAATTTTTTTGTTTAATTCAGAAGATGCTTCATTAATATTTTTAATTGCAGTTTCTATAGAAAAATCTTCTAAATCTGAAAATCCTGCAGCATCTTCAATTCTAAAATTGCCAACTTTTGTTCTGTAAAGTCCAATTAAATGACCAAAAGAGCCACATTCGTAAGCAATATCTCTTGCCAAACTCCTAATATAAGTTCCTTTAGAAACAGAAAAATCAATTTGTGCATATTCAACAAAATTTTCAGAATTAAGTTTAGTTTCTATTATTTTTGCGTCAAAAACTGTAACTGGTCTTGCTTTTATTTGAGCAGTTTTTCCTTCTCGGGCTAAATCGCTGGCACGTTTTCCGTCAATGTGAATTGCAGAAAAAGCTGGAGGGGTTTGCATAATTTGGCCTTTAAACTTTTCTAAAGCATTTTCCAATGCTTCCACAGTTGGAAGTTTTCCTGATTTAATTACGTTTCCTGTGCATTCTAAAGTGTCTGTTTCTTGACCAAATTTTATGATTGCTTTGTATGATTTATCGAATTCTGTAATGTTTCCTGCTAATCTTGTTAATTTTCCGCAGCAAACTACCAAAAGCCCTTGTGCAAAACTGTCTAAAGTTCCTGTGTGACCAACTTTTGTTGTGTTAAATGCTTTCTTTACTGAGTTTAAAGATGTGAAAGAGGTGAATCCTGGCTTTTTTGCTAATAATACAATTTTGTCGCAATTCATAATTTTATTTTTCTTGAAATTACTAAGCACTGGTAGAGCTTAAACTGATTATACAAAAAAAAAGACACTTCAAAAAAAATAATGAAGTGTCTTAAAGTGGGCAGTGAGAGGATCGAACTCCCGACCATCTGGGTGTAAACCAGGCGCTCGTACC
>JAGARY010000046.1 GCA_017622055.1 Treponema sp.
AAAAAAGCCGTTGGAACAATTATGTCTCAAGCTCAAGTTCATTTAGAAACTCAACAAGTAATTGCTTACACAATCATCCTAGTTTTAATTTCATTTTCTTTAGAAAATATTTTTGGGATTGTTATAAAAAAAATTTTAAAAGGTCAAAATGCAAGTAGTAAAAATAAATAATCTTACAATAAAAAAATCAGAAAATTTTCTCTTTAAAGATTTTAATTTTTCTTTGCAACAAGGTGAAAAAGTTGGAATATTTGCTCCAACTGGAACTGGAAAATCAACTTTATTAAATTATATTGCTCAAATTCTTCCTTTAAAAAATGATTTTGAAATTTCTGGAGATTTGCTAACAAAAAATGATTTAAAAATTTCTTATGTATTCCAAGATTTGCGTTTGATTGAAAATCTTACAGTTTTTGAAAATGTTTATTTGCCATTAAAAAACATTTATGGAAAAGAAAAAGCAAAAGAAATTGCAACTGAATATATAAATAAATTTTTCTTAGGCCCCAAAATAAATCAAAAAGTTTTTAGATTAAGTGGAGGCGAAAAGCAACGAGTTGCAATTTCCAGGGCTTTTTCTTTTCCCTGCCATTTATTATTGCTAGACGAACCATTTCATTCCCAAGATAGTGAAAAAAAAGATTTCTTTTTGAATTTTACCAAAAATTTTATAAATCAACAAAATATTACTTTGCTAATGATTAGTCACGACAAAAATGAATTAAATTTTTTGTGTGAAAAAATCATAGATGAAACTATGTTTTGTTGTAAATAACAAAATTATGAATTATAATTTTATAAATTTACAAATTTGTTTTTGAGGCTATTTATGATTAAAGAATTTTTAGAATACAAAGTTATTAGAAACAACGCTTTAAAAATTGCTTATAAAATCCATCAAGACGGATTTATTCCAGATGTAATTTATTCCTCTCTTAGAGGCGGTGCATATATGGCAAATGTAATAAGCGAATATTTTAAGCTTGTTACAAAAAAAGAAAACATTCATCCTGTTTTGTATGCAGGTGTAGTAGGGCGTTCTTATTCTGATATTCAGCAACACACAAAAGTTTATATTGACGGTTGGACTTATCCGCCAGAAAATCTTCGCCCAGGAGATAAAATTCTTTTAGTTGATGATATTTATGATTCTGGAAATACAATCAATTGTTTAGTTGAAGAATTGATGAACACAAAAGGAATGCCACGTTCTGATATTAAAGTTGTTGTTCACGATTATAAATATTTTACATATTATGAAAAACAACATCCAATTCAGCCAGATTATTGGTGCAGAAAATTTGAAATTACAAAACCAGAAGAAAATCGCTGGATTCACTATTTAAGCCACGAACTTGTTGGTCTAACAAATGAAGAACTTGAAAAATATTATTATGCAGATGATCCTGAATTAAAAAATATTTTGGGACCTTATTTAGGATTGTAAATCTGTTTTTGAGGTAAAAATGAATAAAAAAAGTTTTATCGTTTTTGGAATTTGTTTTGCATTTTTGCAAAGTTTGTTTTCTCAAATAAATGTTATTAGTCCTGTTGCGGGAAATTGGTCAAATAAGCAAGTTTTGTTGATTGAAACTGATAATTCTGAAAAAGCAGATTATTTTTATTCAATTGATGGATCTTCTCCAAAAGAATTTGGTTTTGCTTATGATGGACCTGTTCTTCTTGATGTTGTTGGTGATGTTGAATTAAAAATTGTAAAAGTTATAAATGACGTTACCGAAGAAACTAAAGTAAATTATAACGTTGTAGAAAATGACGGCTTTAATTCTTCTTACGAAAATTTAATAAATTCATTTTTTAAATCTGGAATTTTAAATTGTAGTTCTGGCTCAATTATTTCCATTCCTGTTTCTTTAATGTATAGATTTGGAACTGATAAAAAAACTTTTATTCAAGGTAAAGATTTAGAATTAGCAAAAAATTCTTCAATTTCAAGATATATTCCTTGTGAATTGTATGATTCAAGTAATGATTTTCATTGGCGCTTTATTGTAAATACAATTCCTCAAACTATGGGAATTTATTCAAAAAAAGATGTTCCATTTTTTGTTACAGACTGGG
>JAGARY010000047.1 GCA_017622055.1 Treponema sp.
CTTTAAAACTTCAACTAACCAAGCTCCAAGGCAAGCGAATCCTGGAATTAAAGGGGAAACACGTTTCTTAAAACTTGAATTAAGCATTATGGCTGATGTTGGATTAGTTGGATTCCCTAACGCAGGAAAATCATCATTATTAACTGCATTTACAAATGCAAGACCAAAAATTGCTCCATATCCATTTACAACAATTATTCCAAATCTTGGTGTTTTAAGAGTAGATGATGAAAATGACATTATTATTGCAGATATTCCTGGAATTATTGAAGGTGCAAGTGAAGGTCTTGGGCTTGGAGACACATTCTTAAAGCATATTACAAGAACTTCTTGTTTAATTTTTATGATTGACTGTTCTGACGAAAATTATCTTACAGCTTATGACACACTTTGCAATGAACTTGAACAATATTCTGATGAATTAATGGAAAAACCACGAATTGTCCTTTGTAATAAAATTGATGTGGATGGTGCTTTTGAGCGCGCTTTAGAAATTCAACAAAAAATTAAAGAAACTGAACCAGAAACAAAAGTAATTCCAGTTTCTGTTATGGGCGGACGTGGAATGAAAGATGCTCAGAAAGAAATTGTTTCTTTGGTAAATGAATTGGAAAAACGTTTAGAAGAGGATACTTTTAGTTCATCATCTGAAAAAGAAAATTCTTTTATGGCAGGTCGTGCTTACATTGACGATGACGAAGACGATTACGTTCAATATCCTGGAAGTGAATAGTGAAAATTGCAATTTTAGGCGGAAGTTTTAATCCTTTGCATATTGGTCATGCATTTTTGGCAGATTCTATGATTTGTGATTATGGATATGACAAAGTTTTGTTTGTGCCAACTTGCATTCCTCCCCACAAAGAAATTGCAAGTGGAATTTCTACAGAACATCGCCTTGGACTTGTAAAAGCTTTTTGTAGTTCAGTTTCCGGTGGTGTTTTTGAACTTGAACCTTGCGAAGTTGAACGTGGTGGAATTTCTTACACTGTAGATACTTTGGAATATATTACAAAAAAATATAAAAATGAATTAACCGAAAAACCTGCATTGCTTATGGGGCAAGAAATTGCTGCGGAATTTCATAAATGGAAAAATCCAGAAAAAGTTGCGGCTTTGGCAAAAATTACAATTGTTCCACGCTTTGCAGATTATTCTGTAAAAGATGTAGAAAAAAGTAAAAATAAACCAACAGGAGCTTATGCAGGGGATTTTTCTACAGAGTTTGATATAAAGAAATTTGGCTATGAATGCAATTTGATTGACTTAAAAAGTTTGCCAATTTCTTCTACAAATATAAGAAACAGAATTTCAAATAATTTGAGTTTTCAATATCTTGTGCCTCAAAGTGTTTTTGAGTATATTTTAAAAAACAATTTGTACAAATAATTATGGATTATAAAAAACTTACAAAAGAAATTAAAACAGAAATAAAAAAGACTCTAAAAAAATCAAGATACGAACATTCAATTAGAGTTGCAAAAATGTGTAAAAAAATCTGCAAAAGATTTAACCTTGATGCAGAAATTGGGTATTTTCTTGGTGTTGCCCATGATATGTGCAAATATTATTCAAAAGAAGATTTAACAAATATTGTTCAAAATCACGGGATTGAAATTATTCAAATAGAAAAAGAAAGACCAGCTCTTTTGCACGGACCTGTGGCAGCTATTTTATTAAAAGAAAAATATGGCGTAGAAGATGATTTTGTTTTAGAAGCAATTTATAATCATACAAGCGGAAAAGTTGGAATGTGTGATTATTCAAAAGCCTTGTTTATTGCAGATAAAATTGAAGTTGGACGTCCACAGTCAACAAAAAATTATAGAAAAGCATTGTTTAAATTATCTTTGGACAAAATGACTTACGCCGTAGTAAAAGAAAATTATGATTTTTTAACAAATAAAGGTTGGGAAATATATCCACAAACTTTGGCAATCTTGCAAGATTTAGAAAAAAGGGTAGGGGAAAAGTAGTGAAAAAAGGAAGAAGAATTAGGGAAGAACAAAAAGGTTTTATCTTTATATTAATTATCATTTTTATTACTATCATTTTAAGCGTTGTTTTTTCATTGTCTCTAAAAACTAATAAAGTATTAGATGCAATTGAAGAAGACGAAATGATAAGAGTTTTGTTTGTTATTGAAGATGATGATAAATCCTTTTTGTTTTCAAACTTGCTCATTTATTCATCAGTTTCAAAAAAAGCGGCAGTTGTAAATATTCCAGAAAATACAGGACAGATTTACCAAAGTCTTGGAAAAGTAGAAAAGATTGCAACAGTTTACGAAGAACTTGGAATCAGTTCTTTTGCTTTAGAAGTAGAAAATTTGTTAAAAGTTTCTATTCCATATACTGTTGTAATCAACGTTGCAGATTTAGTAAAACTAACTGATATTATTGGAGGTATGAGAATCTTTATTTCTGCTCCAATAAATTATGTTGATGAAAATGATGTTAGATATTTATTGCCATCTGGAGTTGTAAACTTAGATGGAGATAAAATTCATACTTATTTGCACTATAGAGTTGAAGAAGATACAAACACAGATGTGCAAGATCGCTTTCAAAGTGTAATGATTGCTTTTCTTTCTGGTTTGCATGATCAAAAATATATTCTTTTTAAGAAAGATAATTTTAAAAGATGTCAAGATTGTATGACTGTAAATTTGAAAGAAGACGAAGCCTTTACTTTGTTTGAATTAATATCAGAAATTGATGCGGAATCAATTATTCGCCAAACAATTACAGGTTCTAATCGTAATGTAGATGGACGTCAGTTGTTGTTCCCATTGAACAATGCTGATTTTATTAAAGAAGCGGTAAAACAGACAACAAATATGCTTGTTTCTTCTGAAGGTGCAATTACAAACCGTGTTTACGTTTTGGAAATTCAAAATGGTACAACTGTTCAAGGTTTGGCAAGAAATACATCAATCTTATTCCAAAATGCAAGTTATGACGTTTTAAGTGCCATAAATGCAGATAGAAATGATTACGAAGAAACAATTATTATTGATCACCTTGGAAACTCCGAAGTTGCAAAAATGGTTGGGGAATTTATTCATTGTGATAATATAAAACTTGCCAGCGAAATGGTTACTCCAGAAGAATCTTACGATTCAGAAACAAATGTAGACTTTACAATTATTCTTGGATCAGATTTTAATGGACGTTATGTAATAAAAAGACGAAAATAAAAATATAAGGAAAATTAGATGAAAGAATTAGTAGAAAAAGCAATTGATATTGCAAAACTTATGGAAGATGGAAAAGGAAAAGATGTAGTTCTTTTAGATGTTTCTGGCTTAAATAGTTGGACTGATTATTTTGTGATTACAACTGTAAATAGTTCAACTCATTGGCAAGGATTGTACAAACAAGTTAAAGATTATATCAAAGAAAACGATTTGGAAATCCATGTTACAAACAAAAAAAGTCCAGATGGTGACGATTGGAATTTAATTGATTTAGGTCCAATTGTAGTTCACTTGATGTCTGAAGCAGCTAGAGAATTTTATGATTTA
>JAGARY010000048.1 GCA_017622055.1 Treponema sp.
ATACAATCTTTTCTTTAGCAGCACAACCGCACTTTGACAGACACGACTCGACTGTAAGCTTATCAACAAAGTTTCAATTTTCTTTTTAGTCAAAGTGTTCACTTATTCATCCATTTGTCTTTCTTGGGGTAAAATAAACCAACTATTTTTCCTATTCATATAGTTTTAAGAAAAACTCTACTTCGTTTCTTATTCTGTTTAAGAATGATTGTGTGTAATTGAATTGCCATCCATCTGGAAAGTGTAAATATAAATAGTCGCTTGAAGTAATTAATTGTGTTAATGTTTCTTCTATTGTTTCTGAAGAAAGTTTTTCTGTTCCTGTTAAAATGTTTTTTATTCTAACTAATTTTTCTTTTTCCTTTGCAAAAAAATTATCAACATTTTTGTTATAAGTTTTATCATTAACTTTTACTTGAAGTACAAATTTATTTTCAGATAGTTTTATTGTATTCATAAAAATATTTTTTTCTTCAGAAAAAAGGCTATCAAACAAATTTTTGTAATTTAATAAAACTGGAGTTGAAAAACAAGAATTATCTTTTGAAAGTTTTATTGAAGTTGCAGAAAAGGCAGCATTGTAATTTTCCACTTTATTAATTCTGTTTGATTTGCAAAGTCTTTCTACATGAGCAATTGTATTTCTTGTATGTGTGTATCCTGCTGAATATGAAAAATCTAGACCGTAATAAAAAATTGGTACAGAATCATCTTTTCTAAATTTTGTAGCATAATACATCGTAGTAATTCCAACTGAACCAAAAGGCATATTTTGATATGGTAAAAGATTTTTTGTATTTAAGTTTTCTAAATAATTTGCATTTGTATACAAACTTGTAAAATAAGAAATTTTTGAAATATCTATATATTCAGAAAGCTCTGGAATAGATGAAAGTCCTGCAAATAGTCTAAAATCTTCTTTAGAGGTGCCTAAAAAGGCCTTTTTAATGACGTTTTGAGCTTCTTCAATAAAAACTCCGTCTGGTGAAATTTTGTGCTTTAGAAGTGGTTGTAGGGCCGTGTCTGCACAGAGTATAAAAAACTGTTCTCTATTTGACTTGATTGTTTGAATATCTTTTTCTAGTGTTTGGCCTGCACCAAAAACGATTATTGGTTTTTCAATTTTGTTAAAATAGTTTGAAATTGGCAAAGTTTGATTAATCTTTTTTAGATTTTTTAAAAGGTTATAAGAATATTTTCTTCCAAATTTTACGAGAGTAACTCTATTTGCCCAAAAAGTTTTAATAGAATTCACGCAAGCAACATTTAATTCATCATATAATTTTTCGTTAAAAAAAGTTCCTGCAGAAAAATCAATGCGCACAAAACGTTTGTAAAATCCTAATGATTTAAAATTATACCCGCAATTAAATGTGTATTTTGATTTATGAATAATATTTGGAAGCAAATAAAGTTCCTCTATTGAAGGTAAAATTATTTGACAATTTGGAATTTTGTTTTTTATTTGTTCAAAAGTTTCTTTCATCAATTTGTGCAATTCATTATCAAACTCACACAAAATCATTAAACAATTTTCGGGAAGTTTTGAGTAAAGTTCAATAATACCATATTCCAAAATTGCACTATTGCACAAAAATATTGTTCCAGGCAAAATTGAAAGTTCTGAAACTTTATCAATAATAAGTTTTGAAGGATTATATTTTGAATAGAGAAATCTTTGATTATAAGAAACTGAAAAGCCCTGTTTCGCAGGAACGACACAGGGCTTCTCTTTTATATTTGTGTTATTCAAATTAGTTCATAAAATTGTTGTAATATACTTCAAAGAAATTGTTTTCAAGTTTATCACTTTGCATAATTGCATCTTGAACTGTAACTTCATTGAATGAACCAACTTCACTTGCAATATCAATGTCAGAATCTTCAACAACAGTTTTTGATGTGTTTTGAAGAACAACAATATTGTTATTTAATACTAATGGTTTTGATAATTCATTTTCTTTCAAAGAGAAAGCAGTTTTTAAGAAATCATCGTTTTTATCTGCACCAGAAAGTGCTGCAACACTTGTGTTTACAGGAGCAGCAATTTCAACATTTCCATAGTTTAATGGGAAAGCAGCAAGTTCTTGTTTTGTAGTACCAAATTTTTCACAAGCAGCATCAAAATCAGAAGTTGCAACTGCATTTGTAAAATCTTTTGCTTTTTCAATAAAGAAGTTTTCAATTACAGAATTTTCATAAGCAGACAAATAACTTTGAACAGCAGCAATAACGTCTGCATTTGTAAAATCTGGAGAAGCAACATCACCGTTAGCTAAGAAAATTGCAAAACCACTTTTTGTTTCAATAACTTCTGTTTTATCACCTTTTTTCAAATTAGCAATTTTAGCCATATCTTCAGGATTTACTAAAATATTTTCAATTTGATATTGATAATTAATTGTCATTTTTCCTTCTGTATCACTGTATGATTTTTCAGAATATTCTGTAATTGCATCTGTAAATGTGATTTCTTCGTTGTTTACTCTTGAAAGAGCTTTATCTGCTGTGGCAGAATCTGCACAAATAACTAAAGATAAATCGTATTTGTTGAATTTTGCAGCATTATTTTTTCCGAATTTAACTTTTTCTTCTTCTGGATAATCAGAAAGTGGGAAAGCAACCATGTTGAATCCGTTTTGATTTTTGTTGTAATCTTTTAAGAATTCAACTTCTTTTGATGATTGTTTCATTCCAAACATTTTTTCTGAACCAAGTGTTTGAAATGAAGAACCAAAAACGTCATCATAATAGCGACTAGAAATCAAATTGCTTTGAATATCATCTTTCATCATGTTGATTTCTGCAGCTGGTGTTTGTTTGTAAAGTTTCGATGAATATTTTCCATTTTCATCGTAGAAGTTTTTAGCCAATTCTCTATTTACTTCTGATGTTGGAACAACATATCCACTATTTTTTACTTCATTTTCATAAGCCAATTTTGTAACTGCGGAATTAAAACCAAAGTTGAAAACTTGATAATATGAAGAATCGTTAAGTTGACCATACTGAGCTTGAATCATTTGTCCATAATATGAAACATAGTTTGCAAAATCAGAACCTTGAACATATTCTATTTTTTTACCATCGTATTTTCCGAATGGTGGTAATTTATCTGGATTTTGTCCACCTGACATTGTTGTTGGTAATACAAAAGCGATTAAACAAATCACTAATACTACTACCGAAGCTATTGAATAAGATAAACCTTTTTTCATTTTTTTAATCCTTTTAAATAATTAAATTGATGTAATATTTTAACATAGAGTATAGTATAAGTCAATTTACACTTTTATTTATAGATAAAAATATAAATAAAAAGTGTAAGAAGCAAACTATCTTGAAGTTTGAAGTTTTTGTTTTGACTTATATTTTTCTAAAGCCTGTTCAACCAAAAGATTGATTAAGTTTGTAAAATCTAATCCTGCTGCATCGCACATTTTTGGAAACATACTAATTGGTGTAAAACCAGGCATTGTATTAATTTCATTAAGATAAACAGCGTTTGTGTCTTTATCAATAAAGAAATCAACTCGGGCAAGTCCTGTTGCATCCAAAGTTTTGTATGCAGCCATTGCAGTTTTTCTGATTTTTTCAAGGTCGTTTTCTGAAAGTTCTGCTGGAATTAATAATTGAGCACCATCTGGGTCGTTGTATTTTGCGTCAAAATCATAAAAATCGTGGCTAGGTGCAATTTCTCCAGGAATATATGCAATTACATCTTCTGTTTCGCTTTCTGAAAGCCCTGTAATAGAATTTCCTGTTACAGAACATTCAATTTCTCTTGCGGCGTTAATTGATTTTTCAATTAAAACTTTGTCATCCCACTGAAATGCTTCCATAATTGCAAAGTCTAATTCTTTTTTATTGTTTGCTTTTGCCGCTCCGTTTGAAGAACCAGCACAACAAGGTTTTACAAACATTGGATATCCCAGTTCTTTTTCTGTTTCTTCAATGAATGCGTCATACAAAACAGAATCCATCATTACAAATCGTTTCATACACACATAAGGAACAACTGGCAAGCCCACACTTTGCCAAATCATTTTTGTTTTTTCTTTATCCATTGTAATTGCAGATGAAATATGTGTACAACCTACGTAAGGAATATCTGCCATTTCAATAAACCTTGAATTGTTCCATCTTCGCCATAAGTTCCATGCAAAGCAGGAAATACAACGTCAATTTCTAATGGTTTGCCATTTACAGTAAACGCATTTTTCCCATTTCCAGGAATAATTGAAATAAGATTTTCTTCTTTTTCTTCTATTTTAAGAGGAGATGATGAATCTTTGTTAATTCTATCTAACTCAGAATTGTCTTGTAAATACCATTTTCCATTTTTGGAAATGCCAATTAAAACTATATTATTTGATTTTTCAACTCCGCGGGCAATTGCTGCTGCCGAAATTAATGAAACTTCGTGTTCACCAGAACGCCCACCGTAAATTATTGCAATATTCATAAATAACATAGTAGCGTTTTAAAGAGATTATGTCAAAAGTTGGGGTAAAGTAAATTAAGAATTAAGAATTCAGGGAATTATTTTTACATTCGGAGAAGGTTTTCGTTCTCTTGTTCGTTATGGTTTGTTTAAACACTGTTGGAAAATAAATTGGAGTTGAGACGCGGGTCGGAAAGCGAATCTGAAAAGTGC
>JAGARY010000049.1 GCA_017622055.1 Treponema sp.
CAGGATAAGTATCATAAGCAACAATATCTACATATTCGTCTCCAGGATACCAATCTGAATTCTGTCCATTCCAAACCCAAATTAAATTATTTAATCCGTGGTAATTTACTAATCTATCAAACATCAATTTATATAATTCAATATAATTTTCAGCACCTCTTGCACCCCACCAGAACCATCCTCCAGCAGCTTCATGAATAGGCCGCCACAAAACAGGAATATCAGAATCCATTAAAGATTTTAACTGTTCAGCAATAACATCAATATCACGAATCATCAAAGCGTATTCTTCACTATTTTTATCTTGTAAACCTTTTACAAAATTAAAAGTTGTAGCTTTTGCTCTAAATCCGTCATACCAACGCATTTCAGGTCTATCTTCATCTATTAAATCTTTTGGAGCATTCCAGTGCCAAGAACAAGTAATAATACCATTTTTCTTTGCCCAGGCTTTTGCTTTTCTAATTACAGTTCCTCTAGTTCCATGTTCAACTCTTGAAGGTGAATAATCAATTAAGTCAATTCCCATTATTGCAGGATATTTTCCAGTAACTTCTTCAATAACATTTATATCATTCATATCTGAATAGATATATTGCCCAGAAAGAATTGATTTTCCGCGTTGAGAAAGCAAATAATCAAATAACGCTTGAGTTTTCTTTGAAGGATTTTTTATTGCTAATTTGTTAGAAGGTGTAATAAGATCTTTAATTTCTTCTGTAAGAGGAACAATTTCAATTGAATCTAACAACCATCCTTCATTTACTCTAGCAACAGTAATCTCATGAGTTCCTTTTGTAAAATTCACAGGATTATTAATATAAACAGAAGTAAATGTTTCAGAAACTGGCAATCGTTGAGAACATAAATATTTTCCACCATCATAATCAACTCTTACACCTGACCAAGTTTTTTTTGCAGGATTACAAAAACTAACTTTTACAGCATATTCACCATCAGCTTCAATATTTACCTCAAGTTTAGAATTTCCGTCTATGTACGAACTAAATTCCACATAACCTTTACCACTAAAACCTTCTATTTTAGAATTGGTTTTAGCACCCCATAAAGTCCCTTTTTCCATTTCATATTTACCATCACTTTTACAAGAAACAGCAAAAACAAGAAAAATAGTTACAAAAAAACAAAAAAGAGAATGTCTCATCTTTCCTCCTGTGTGGAGCAACTGGCTTGCTCGTGTTCTATAGAAAAGCGTTAAAAAAATTGCGAAAGCAATTTTTAGCTTATCCTACTATGTAAGGGCGCTGGCGCCCGGTGTTCTACTGGAAACCGCAAGTTTCTGTAAGAAACTTGGTAAGCTGCTTGCAGCGTCTTAAAACAAAATGCATCGCATTTTTTAGGTTATCCCTATATGCAGAGCAACTGGCTTGCTCTAATAACATAGCGTAAGTTTCTGCAAGAAACTTGGTAAGCTGCTTGCAGCGTCTTAAAACAAATTGCGAAAGCAATTTTTAGCTTATACAACCAATTCACCTTTCCAATACGATTATAAATCATTTTTAAATAATTACAAGATTTTTAATAAGTTTTATAAGTAAATTTTATTTATATTTTAAGTAAATGTTTTAATAATTTTTTATTATTTATTAAAACAATTTCGATTTTTTAATTAAATTTTTCTTGTTTTAAATTAAAAGGTGATTATAATGTTACTTAGAAACTATTTTACAAAACAAGTAAAGGGGTAAAAAATGAAAAAAATTATTGGATTACTTTGTGCCGCTGCAATGACATTCACTGTATTTGCTGCACCAAAAACAGGTGTTGATGGAGAAATGCCAACAACAACACCATTCGTATTAGATGACTTCGAAGAAGGAATGTACATGATTGCTGTTCGTGATGGTTGGGATGCATTTGGAAATGTTTTTATGAAAACACAATTCTCTACAGAATCAAAAACAGCAAAAAGCTGGACAGGAAAAGGTAATTGTGGTGTTTTAGAATATGCTGCACATCCAGGTTCATCTTCACAAGCTGCAATTTATGAATGTTCAGATATGATTGAAAACAACTGGAAAGATTACAAATATATGACAGTAAAAGTTAACAATCCTAATGACTATCCTGTTTCTATGCAATTATTCACAAAAACTGGTTCAAATTATCAATGGGGAAATACAGATGCACCTACAGTTGAACCAGGAGAACACACAGTTGTATTTTTATTAAATTCAAGTTCAGTTGCAATTCCTTCAAAAGTATTACAATTTGGATTTGCTTTCTATATTAGTGGAAAAGTTCCAGAATCAAATATAATGATTGATGATATCACTTTATGGACAAAAAAATAATTAAATCTATTTTAGATTAATTAATAACACCGTGAAATAATAAATCACGGTGTTTTTTTATATATTATTTATTAATAAAAAAAAACACCGGCCGCCAGCGGCCTTACACAGGAGTAAAAATGAAAAGAATTATTTTATTATCAATTATTTCAACTCTAGTTTTAGTTAGTTGTAGCAAAAAAGAAGAAAAGAAAATTGAAGCAGAACCAGTTGTACAACAAGAAACAGTAATTGAAGCAACAGAAACAGAAGTTGCACCAGTTATTGAGGAATCAGAAGATGAAGTTTTATTAGATGACGCAGAAGAAGGTTGCTACTGGAATGCTGTTCAAGATTCATGGGCAGAATGGGGAAACAAACATTTAGTTACAGAATTTTCAATGACTGCTGACGTAACAGAGGACTGGGCATCAGAAGGTTCATCATCTATTTTATTTGAATATGAAACAATGCCAGAAGGGGAAGGAATCTCAGCACATTTCTACTGCACAGACTTAATTGAAACTGATTGGTCAGATTTTACAACATTAACAGCAACTGTAAATAACACATCATCAAAAAACATTTTGTTACAATTCTACACAAAAAGTGGAGACAACTGGGCTTGGAGTGATACAGAAGCATTAACAATTGAACCTGGAATTAAAGATATTGTTTTTGATTTTTCTGAAAAAGGAGTTTCAAACAAATCTAAAATACTAGAAATGGGATTTGTAATTTATGAAGGCTACGAAAAAGCAAGCCTTATGATTGATAATATCATGTTGAAAAAATAAAAAAACTATTGAAGGGGCTATCTAAAATGAAATAAAAAATACTTATTAGACAGCCCCTTCACACAAGTACTAAAATGCCCAAAATAATGCTTATTAAGCAGTGGTAATTTTCTAATTCAATGATTTAATAAAATCAGAAATTTTTTCAGCTGCAAGACAATGAGTTTTTGGTCCAGGATGACCTCTTGAACCTTTTTCATAAACAGTATGCTCCACATCTTCCATAGCATCAAGTTCTAAAGCAAAAACATTTTTATCATCAAACTCTTTTTTATAAAGTTCAATGCCTTTTAATATAGTCGAAGGTAAAATCTGAAGTTTTATCATCCCCCAAACCCAAATAATTTTTGCATTAGGATTTTTTTGTCTAACATTATTCAAAAATGATTTTATACCTTCAATAAGTTCTGTTGCATCTTTTTCAGAAGGATTATTATCATCACCTACAGAAAGTTTATATTCTTTTCCAGATTCATCAATCCAAGGTTGTTGAGAGAAAGCTCCATTATCATTTGTACCAAGATTTATAACAACAAAATCACTTCCACCTTTAAAATCAAAATCTTCATTCACACCTAAAGAATTTTGGTAATCACCCCACATAACACTACAAACTTTATTATAATGCTTTGGAATACAACTATTTCGGTTTCCGTCCCATCCCCAACAGATTCCCCATCCACATTGAGACATAATACTAAATTCAGCATCTAAAATTCTTGCGGTTCGAACTGCATAATTATCATTACAAGCCATCCACTGAGTTATCCATTCTTGTTCATCAGGACCACCAACAAGCCCTTCCCCTGTTGTAATACTATCTCCTACAAACTCTATTTTACAAGAATAATCTTTAGGTTTGCAAAATTCACCATCTTTATTCATAGCAACTTCATTAATAAACAAAGAATGATTTGCTTCCCCAGACATAGGCTGAGTATCTTTCATAATTGTAATTAAATTTTCTTTTTGGGGATTTAAATTTCTTGCAATACAAACCCAATAATTTCCAAGTGATTTTTCAACCATAAATCGATTTACAGTTCTACCATTAACTTGAATAGCAATCCATGGCTCATGTGTATCATATTTGGAAGAAACATTTACCCACACTTCTGTTGCTTTTACACAGAATTCCAAAGCCGAACCAGCCCAAAATAAAGAAAGAGATTCATTATTCAAAGCACCATTTATTCCACGACCTAAAAGTCTAGCAGATTTAATTTGATTAATTTTATATTGATTTAAATTTTCCATAATATAAAATTATAAATCCTTTATTATAAAATTTAAAGATAAATTATCATTTTATTCATAATTTAAGTAATTTTATTTTATTTTTTAAGTAATATTTTTCTTGACAAATAAACAATTGTAAAGTAATCTGAATATAGTTGTGAAAATATATTCACAAAAAAAACTAAACTAATATAACGAGGTTCTAAAATGAGCAAAATTATTGATGGAAACAACTTACCAAATATTCCATGGCAAGACAAACCAAAAGATTGCTGGCTTCCAATTTGGAGATATTCTGAAAATCCTGTAATTGGACGAAATCCATTTCCTGGAATGGGACGTATATACAACAGTGCTGTAATCCCATGGGAAGGAAAATTCAAAGGAGTTTTCCGTTCAGAAGACACATCTGCTCGTCCATTCTTGTACATTGGAGATTCAGAAGATGGTATTCACTGGGAATTCCAAAAAGAAAAAATTCACATGCATGATCCTGATGGAACTCCACATGATCCATTCTATGCTTACGACCCACGTTGTGTAAAAATTGATGATACATATTACGTTATGTGGTGTGGTGATTTTGACGGTGCAAGTATTGGAATTGCAAGTACAAAAGATTTCAAAGATTTTACACGCTTAGAAAATCCATTCCTTCCATTCAACAGAAATGCTGTTTTGTTCCCTCGAAAAATTAATAATAAATATGTAATGCTCTCTCGCCCATCAGATTCTGGACACACACCATTTGGTGATATTCTTTTATCACAATCTCCAGATATGAAATATTGGGGAGAACACAGACTTGTAATGCAAAAAGGCGGACA
>JAGARY010000050.1 GCA_017622055.1 Treponema sp.
ACTTTCATTGAAATTACACAAGTTAAACCTGAACGAACATCTTCGCCCATAAGTTTTTCGCCTTTATTTTCTTCACCTTTTTTGCTTTTGTCGCTTGTGTCTTTTTCAAATTGCTTTTTGAGTTTTTCGTTGTTTTCAAGACATTTATTTAAAACAAATGTAAGGGCATTTTTAAATCCGTCTAAGTGAGTTCCACCGTCACGAGTGTTAATATCATTTACATAAGTTCTAATATTTTCTGCAAAAGAAGTATTGTAATGCATTGAAATTTCTGTAATTACATCATCTCTTTCTTCGTTGATGTAAATTGGTTCACCAGGAATTACTGTTTTTCCTTCATCAATGCTTTTTACAAATTCGTTGATTCCGCCTTCATATCTAAGAACTTCTTCTTTTGGATTTTCCAATCTTTCATCACGGAAAATTATTGTTACTCCACTATTTAAAAAAGCAAGTTCTCTTAATCTGTCTTTTAAAACATCAAAATCATAAGTTGTAGTTTCTGTAAAAATTGTTTTATCAGCTTTCCAACGAATTGTTGTTCCGTGTTTATCTGTATCGCCAATAACTTCAACTTTTGTTTTTGGAATTCCTCTTTCATATTTTTGTCTGTGAATATGACCATCTTTATAAATTGTTGCTTCAAGCCAATCTGAAAGTGCATTTACACAAGAAACACCAACACCGTGCAAACCACCAGAAACTTTGTAAGAACCCTTATCAAATTTTCCTCCGGCGTGAAGACGTGTTAATACAAGTTCCAATGCACTAATTTTTTCTGTTGGGTGAATATCAACTGGAATACCACGTCCGTTATCTTCAACACGAACAACATCATCTTTTTCAAGAGCAATAACAATGCTATCACAAAAACCTGCCATTGCTTCGTCAATTGAGTTATCTACTGTATCGTAAACAAGATGATGAAGTCCTTTTGGTCCAGTTGAACCAATATACATACCTGGTCTTTTTCTTACAGCTTCAAGTCCTTTTAAAACTTGAATACTACCAGCACCATATTCTGCAGCCATGTTTTTTTCCTTATGATTTATTTTTTAAATTCTTTAGAATTGATAAGAAATTTCGTAATAGAATTTATATTATAGAATGTATAATTTTATATTATTAAAAAATAAAATTCTAGTGTTATAATAAACTACCAAGTGTTAGTTTATATTTTTTTTATATTTTCTCTTGAAGAAATTATACAAGTCTAGGATAATAAAAATATGTCAGAAAATTATTATGAAGAAGCATGGCACTATACAATCCAAGTGCTAAAAGAAGAATTTGAAAAAGAAAATAAAGAAAACTTGTTTAAACTTTGGTTTAACATGCAATATGTTGAAGATACAATTGATACAATTACTGTATCTGTAAATTCAAATTTCTTAAAAACTACAATGGACCAAAAAGGATCTTTTAAAATTGTTGAAGAAAAATTAAAAGAAATAATTGGCCAAGATAATATAAAATTAAATTGTATTGTTGTTGAAGAAAAAAAATCAAAAGAAAATGATATAGAAACAGAAATTTCTGATAAAACAAAAATAAATGATAAAAAAGAATTAGAACAAGAAGAAATTAAAACTGCAAAAAAAATTCATCCTTTACTAAAAGAAGATTTTGTTTTTGACACTTTTATTCCTGGTGAAAATAGTAATTTTGCATATAACGGTGCTTTGGCTGTAGCAAAAAATCCTGGTAAAAAATATAATCCAATTTTGTTGTACGGTGGTTCTGGATTAGGAAAAACTCACTTAATGCAAGCAATTGGTAATTACATTTATAATAACGGTGGTGAAAAATTAAAAATTTGTTATGTTTCAGCAGAAACTTTTACTAACGAATTTACTTCATCTTTGCATTATAAAAATCCAAATGATTTTAAAAACAAATATAGAAATCTTGATGTTTTATTACTTGATGACATTCACTTTTTAAGCGAAAAAGAAGCAACTCAAGAAGAATTATTTTATACTTTTGAAGCTTTATTTAATAAAAATGCACAAATGGTTTTTACTTGCGATAGACCAATTAAAGAAATAAAAAGTATGGCAGATCGCTTAGTAAGTAGACTTTCTAAAGGATTATGTATTGATATTACAATTCCAAACTTTGAAACAAGATGTGCAATTTTACAAAAGAAAATTGAACAAAAAGAAAAAATCTTAAGTCAAGATGTAATTGAATACATTGCAAAAAATGTAGAAACAAACGTCCGTGAACTTGAAGCAGCTTTAAATAAAGTTTTTGGATACGCTGAATTAATTGGTCAAAATCCAACTTTAGAAATTGTTCAAAAATTATTAAAAGATTTATTTACAACAAATACTCAACAAAATATTTCACTAGAAACTATTCAAACTGTAATTGCAAAAAATTATCAAATTAGCGTTGCAGAATTGAAAGGAAAAAAACGTGATAAAAAATTTGTTATTCCAAGACAAATTGCAATTTATATATCACGAGAATTAACAGAAATATCATATACAGAATTAGGTAGAGAATTTGGAGGAAAAGATCATACAACAATTAGTTATGCTTATGAAAAAATTGCAGAACAAATAAAAATTGATTCATCTTTTGAATCTAAAATTCAATTACTTATTAAAGAAATAAAAGAATATAAATGTTAAAAAAATGTGGATAAAGTGCGTTTTAACTGTGGATAATTATGGTAAAAAACGTATTTTTGATATAAAATGTGGATAAGTGAAAAACTTGTTAATAATATATTCAAAATTATTAACATTCTAAATCTTTGCAGAATAAGGATTTAAACTAGTTTTACACAAAATTCACACCCCTTATTATTACTATTATTAAATTTATAAATTTAATAAATTTAAGAGCAGGGATAAAAAATCCCACACAGGAGTTAAAAAATGAAATTTGTTTTTGATAGAGATGCAATGATAAAAGAAATTGCAATTGCACAAGAAATTATAACAAATAAAAGTCCAGTTTCTATTTTATCAAATATTTTAGTAATTGCAGAAAACGGAACTTTAACTATAAAAGCAACAGATTCTACAGTAAAATTTACAACAAATGTTCCTGTGGATATTGAAGAAGAAGGAAGAACAACAATTTTTTGTGATAAATTTATGAGTATTCTTTCTTCATTGCCTTCTGGAGATATTGAATTTATTCAAGAAGATATTGGAGTAACAATTAAACCAATTTCTAAAAAAGTAAAATTCCAATTAAAGAGTCAAGCTAGTGATAAATTCCCAGAAATTGGTTCTTCAGAAAATATTCCTTTCTTTGAACTTTCATCAAAAGATTTTAAAGAAATGATTAAAGAAACAATTTTTGCAGTTTCTGATGATAGAAATAGATATTTTATGACAGGTGTTTATTTTGTAAAAAATGGAGAAACATTAACTATGGTTGCAACTGATGGACGCAGACTTTCTTGTGTTAATAAAAGTGCAATTAATGTTCCAGATTTTCAACCTGCAATTATTCCAACAAAAATTTTATCAACAATTTTAAAACATGCTCCAGAAGAAGGAAACATTGAAGTTGCTGTAATTGATAAATCAATTTTTGTAAAATTTGGTTCAATGGAATTTTCATCAGTTTTAATTGATGGTCAATTCCCTAATTATCAAAAAGTAATTCCAGAAAATTTGACAATGTCAATTCAAGTTAATAAAGCAGATTTAGATGCAGCTTTAAAACGCACAACAATTATGGTTGATAAAAAAGTAAGTAGAATTATTTTTAAAATTTATTCGGGAGTTTTGAAATTAGTTTCTCCAGATACAGAATTAGGAAATGCTGATGAAGAAATTCCATGTAGATATGATGGACAAGATATTTCAATGGCATTAAATTTTAATTATGTAACAGAACCATTAAAAGTAATTGATTCAGAAAATGTTGTTTTTGATTTTAATATTAATGACAACGAAACTGGCGACGAAGCAAACATTACTAAAGCTGTAATTATGAGATCTGAACCAGCTGGCGATTATATCCACGTAATTATGCCAATGAATTACTAAAATATTAGGAATTAAATTGCCTTTTTTATATCAGAAGTTTTACAATTTTCGCAACATAAAAAATGATACAATAGACCTTTCTCATAGAGAGGTCTATTTTGTTGGTGAAAATGGACAAGGAAAAAGTAATATTTTAGAGTCTCTTTATTATTCTGCTTATGGAATAAGTTTTAGGACTCATGTTGATTCTCAACTTACAAAAAGAGGCGAAAAAGATTTTAGTTTAAATTCTCTTTATAACAAACAAGAATCAGATACACAAAAAATTTCAATCATTTATGAAAATAACAAAAAGCGAATTGAAAAAAATGGAAAAAAAATTCAAGACAGAAAAGAATTAATAAATACAATTCCTTGCATTATTTTTTGTCATGATGATTTAAGATTTGCAGTTGGTGAACCAGAATGTCGAAGATTTTTCTTTGATCAAAGTTTAACTTTGTATGATTCAACATACATTGAAGATTTGCGAAATTATAAAAAAATTCTTAAAAACAGAAATCAAATTTTAAAAAATCATGAATACGAAATTCTTGATGTTTTAGATAATCAGTTGGCAATTTATGGTTTACGAATTCAAGAAAAACGAAAAAAAGTAGTTTTTCAGTTTAATCAGATTTTTGGAAAAATTTTTCAAGAAATTACTGGTATTGAAGGATTAAAAATTTCTTATGATTCTTCTTGGAAAGAAAAAGACGAAAATGGAAACAGAATTTTTCCTACTGTGGAGATGATTTTAAATCATCTTTTTGAACGTCGCGAAAATGATAAGCTTATGGAAACAACAATGTCAGGACCTCATCGCGACAGAATAAATTTTATTTTAAATAATAAAATGTTTATTCAAACTGCTTCTACTGGTCAATGTAGATTAGTAGCGTTATTATTAAGAGTAGCACAATCAGTTTATTATACAAAAGTTACAGGTGAAAAACCAGTTTTGTTAATGGACGATGTTTTGTTGGAATTGGACCCAGAAAAACGTAGAAAATTGACTTCCCTACTTCCAGAATATGATCAACTTTTTTGTACCTTTTTACCTGGTGAACCTTACGAAAAATATA
>JAGARY010000051.1 GCA_017622055.1 Treponema sp.
AGTCCGCCAATACAGAAATAAGTCCTCTTAATTCAGCGTTGAGGTATATTTTTTGTTTTTCTTCTGATTGGTGATTGTTTTGTCGGATGTTTAGACGTTCGCGGGCTTGATTACGATTCAGAAAATCTCTCTTTACAGCCTCCGGTTTAAGATTGAATGCCTGTGACAATTGATCAAGGCAAGACTCTTTTTGAATATCAGACTGAAGTGAATCAATATATTCAAAAAACTCCAAAGCAGCTTTTGTTTTTCCCTCTGGAGTATCTATAGAATATTTTTCACCCATTCTATTCAAAAGATAGTCGCAATCCAATATACTGTTTTTTACTTGAGAAGTCAAGTTTTGAGGCCCGTATTTTATCATAATTTCTGCAGGATCTTTTCCACCAGTAAGTTTTATGATTTTTACAGTAAAATCAAAACGACGAGCCATATAAATCGCTCTTAAAGTTGCGGCTTGCCCAGCGTTGTCTGAATCAAAGGATAATAAAACAGTATCTGCAAATCCACGAATTAATTTTAAGTGTTCTTCTGTTAAAGCTGTTCCTAAAGGTGCAACGGCATAATCTAATCCACATTGATGATATGCAATGCAGTCCATGTAGCCTTCGCAAAAAATTACAGTTTTGTTAGTTCTGATTGCATTTTTTGCAAAATTAAAAGCGTATAAAGTTTCTCTTTTTCTGTAATGAATTAATTCTGGGGAGTTTAAATATTTACTGTCTTTTGGACCTTGTGGATGTAAAATTCTTCCACCAAATGCAACAACTTTTCCGTTTCTGTTAAAAATTGGAAACATCAATCTATCTGAAAATAAACAAATATCTTTATAATTTTTGCTGAATAATCCTGATTCGTTTAAAAATTCTTCACTAAAATTTTTACCTTTAAGAAACTTTTTTAGCCAATATCTGTCATTTGGAGAATAACCTAATTTAAACTTTTCTATTGTTTCTTCTGTAAGGCCTCGAGCTTTTATATAATCAAATGCAAATTTTCCTTGTTCTGTTTGAGTTAGCATGTAATGGAATGAAGTTGCAACACCTTCGTACAAATTGATATTTTGTTCAATTTTTGCTTGAGTTTCTTGTTGTTTTTGTTGATTTTGCCCGCCAGGATTTCCATTGTTATCGTATCTAATTGGAATTCCAGATTTTTTTGCCAAAGTTGTAATTGCATCTGGATATGAAAGATGTTCCATTTCCATTGTAAATTTAATAACATCCCCTGCAGCGTGGCATCCAAAACAATAATAAAACTTTTTGTCTGCATCAACTTGGAAAGAAGGTGTTTTTTCGCTGTGAAAAGGACAACATCCCCACCATTTGTTTCCTGTTTTTCTATCTAATTTTGTGTACTCGCCTATTACACTAATTATATCTGAGACATCTCTTACATTGTTTATAGTTTCTTGTGATATAAATCCTGACATAAATTAATGATTTGTTTTATGTTCTTCAAAAGTTTCTGTAAATACATGTGTACCTTTTTTTTCATCTTTTACTTGGAAGAAAAAATATGAGGTTTTTGGTGTATTTATAACTGCGTCTAATGCTGTTAATCCTGGATTTGAAATTGGTCCCGGAGTTAAACCAGCCCATTTATATGTGTTGTATGGATTATCTATTTTTGTATCTTTTGTTAAAATTCTGTTTGGATGAGGTTTTCCTTGAATTTCTGTTATGATATAAACGATTGTTGCACAAGAATATAATCCAATATTGTGTCTTATTCTATTTTTGAATACGCTGGCAATTAATGGAGCTTCTTCTTTTACTTTATATTCTTTTTCAACAATAGAAGCCAAAGTAACAATTTCAAACAATTCTTCTGGTGTTTTTTCTGCATAATTTGGAATTGATTTTAGATTTTCTATAAAATTTTCAATAAAGTGTTCTACAATAAAATCAGATTCCATATTTACGTTTAAATAATATGTATCTGGGAATAAATAACCTTCGCAAGTTGTTCCTGGAATGTTGTATTTTTGAAGAATTGTTTCTGATGAACAAGATTTAATAAAATCACTTGCAGAGCAGATTCTGTTTTCTTCCAAAATTTTTGCAATTGCTGAAATTGTTAATCCTTCTGGAATGCTAACTTTTTGATATTCTTGTTTTCCAGATGATAATTCAGCAAATATTTGTGCTATGTTCATATTTGGGGAAAGATAATAAGTTCCACTTTTTAATGAAAAATTTGTATCAGAACCTTTTAATGGAATTAAAAAGTTCATTAAAGCTGGTTTTCTTGCCAAAATGTAACAAATCTTTTCATTTTTAATTAAGTTGTTCTCTTTTAATTTGTTGATTATTGATTGTGTTGATTCCCCATATTGAATTTCAATTTTTACAGTTTCTGTATTTTCTTCATTTGAAAATGGCAACACTTGGCTACATAGAAAGATGTATCCAACTGCTAGGATTAATAAAAATAATAACGGGATGAATAATAATTTCTTTTTCATGAGTAAAAACGTCTAACCTCTTGAATTGACAAAGAATTATAAACTGAATCTTCTAATGTTTTACAAAAAGTTTCAAGACCTAGAGGAAGTTCATCTTCTTTTACTCTAAGAAATTTTGCAAGTAAAAACAATTCCTTTTTTGTAAAATTATATGTGAGAACTTCTATATCTTCATTTGATATTAGATTTTGATTTTCTGTTTGTGTCATAGTTTTTTATAATATTATTTCTTGTGATTCTTTTGCAAGATAGATTTCTACATCAGAATGTTCAATGTATTGAGCATACCAACGAGCTGCCTGCAAAATAGAATTTAGTTTTTTATCATCGTATGTTGGTTCGTGATGAAATAAATATAACTTTTTTATGCCCCAATGTATAGCAAAATCTACTGCATAACAAAAAGCGGAATGTCCCCAATTTTGTTTTCTACTAGCTTCTTCAACTGTGTATTGAGAATCTAAAACTATACAATCTGCATCTTTAAAAACCATTTCTGTTTCTGGTGTTTTAGAAAAATCTGATGATTTTAATTCAACATCTGTAGCATAAACAAATTTTTTGTTGTCTTTTATAAATGTATAACTATATGAACAACCAGGATGAGACATTTTGCAACAACAAACTTTTATGTTATCAATATAAAAATACTCACCTGGGATGATTTTGTTAAAATTTAATGTTGATTTTAAAGTGTTGAATGGAACTGGGTAGTAAGGATGTTTCATTTGTTCTTTTAAAATCTCTTTTGAATTTTCAACTGGAGAAAAAAAGTTGATTGTTGTATCTGGATTGTAAATTGGGTCAAAAAATGGCAAACCTTGGATGTGATCCCAATGGAAATGGGAAAAAAGTAAATTATATTTGTTATTTTCTGGGAGTTCTTGAGATTTACCTAAAAGTCTAATTCCTGTTCCTGCGTCTAAAATTATTTCAGTGTTATCTGATTTTATTTCTACGCAAGGTGTGTTACCACCAGTTGTTCCAAAAATCCATGATGGTAAATTTGAAACAAATTTAGCCCTTGAATCTTCTGATTGTAAATCTTCAGGTGTTGCTCTTTGAATGGCAGCCATGATTTTTGATTGAATCTGTTGTGGTGTAATTGGAGTTGGTAGTGAACCTCTTACTCCCCAAAATTGAATTTTCACAATTTCCCCTTTTAACCCATAAAAAAAAATTAATTAATTTTAAACTATGGATAAGAAATTGTCAAATAGATTATGGAGAAGTTAGGATTTATTTATTACAAATCGTAAAAACGGACGAGTCAAGGCCTTGAGCAAAGCGTGCCTTGACCGTACGTATTTGGGCAAAAAAAAAGAGTTAGAAACCTAACTCTTACTTTTAATGGGGAGTGTAGGACTCGAACCTACGGAGGGAAACCCGAGGGATTTACAGTCCCTTGCAATTGCCGCTATGCGAACTCCCCAGAAATTAAGCTGCTTGTAGGGTTCGGACCCACGACCCCGAGATTACAAATCACGTGCTCTACCAGCTGAGCTAAAGCAGCATTTCTGTTGTTCGTTGTTTGTCGAACGTGATGTTATATTATACTTTTCATTAAAAAGTGTCAACACCTAAAATCAAAAAAAATTAAAAAAAATCACTTTTTTTCAAATAATTTTAAGTATTTATTTTTGATTACTTTTTTCCATGAATATTCATTTTCTACTGTTGTGGCAGCTGTTTTAATCATTTTGTTAATTAATTTTGGGTTATACATTTTTATTGCCACTACTTCCGAAAGTTTTGCAATTAATGATAATTGAGTGTTTTGCGAATAAAGGAATCCTGTTTTGTTATTTTTGATTTTATTTAATCCACCAGTTTTATGTGCAATTGGAAGTGTTCCAAAAATCTGACCAATAAAATCTTCAAGTCCGCAAGGTTCAAAATAACTTGGTAAAACAATAAAATCGCAAATTGCAGTAGAAAGTCTTACACAAGCTTTGTTGTAGCCATTTAGATATAAAACTTTTCCTTTGTGTTTTTCAGAAAGATTTATAAGTTCATTTTCTAAAGAAAGTTCTCCCTGCCCTGCAATTATGAATCTTACATTTTCAAAATTATTTAAAATTGTTGGAATGCTTTGATTTAATACTGCAATTCCTTTTTGAGTTGTAATTCTTCCGTGGTATGCAATGTAGATTAAATTTTCACAATCTTTCAAAGAATCATTTAGTTCACCAAAAATCTTTATATCATCAAACAAAGACGCTTTTGATGAAGATTCCGAGGCCTTTTTTATTTGTTCCAAAAAATATTTTCTGTTTTCAATTTTGCCTTCAAGTTTTCCATTTTTTGGAGAATAAGAAAATGGCAACAAAGAAACATTTGTGTCTTCTGGATTGTAGCGGTCTGCATCAATTCCGTTTGTAATTCCTGCAATTTGAATGTTTCTTTCATTAAAAATTGAAGAAAGGCCTTCTGTGCTTGCGTAATTGTGTGGATCTATTAATTCTTTTGCATATTCTTCAGAAACTGTTGTTAAAATTGCCCCCGATTCGTTAGCAAGTAAAAATGGTTCAACTTTTCCATTATTTTGTGCTTTTTCTAAAATTATGCGAGGAAGGTTTGTGTACCATTGGGCTTCATCAATGTTATTAAAATAATGATGATATGCAGGACCAGCGTTGTGAATTGTTACAAAAAATCGTGTTTTTGTGTTTGCTACAACTGATGCACTTCTGTTTTTGACTAGTGAAGGAATGCAGGCTGTAGAAGCATCTTGGCAATGAACAATATCTGGCAATTGAGACTTGTTTTTTTGCTCAAAAATAATTTTATAATATTGAGCCACAGCTTTTTGAAACAAAACATCTAAAAATAAAGAATCTGTGTGTCCATGTCCTTTTATATGTTCTGGATTTTGATTTTGTTCATTTGCTGTGTAAGTATAAATTCCTTCTTTTTCTGCAAAAGATGGATGATTTACAAAAATTACATTAAAGTTTCCCTCTTTAAAAATGCCTTTTGAATATGTAATTTTTTGATTTGAATTACACAAAGCAACTTCAGTTGTTAAAAAATCAGGTTGAAAATCTTGAATATAATCAAAAGTTGTACATTTGTATGAAGGAATAAAAAGTGTTACAGAATGTTTTAATAATGAAAATTCTTTACACAAAGAATAAGTAACATTTTTTACTCCCCCAGCCTCTGAAATTTCTGCACATTCTCTACTAGCAATCCAAAGTTTCATTTTTAAATTTCCCCAACAACTTCTGGTTGTTTTGATTCAACTTCTTCATTTTGTGATTTAGATTCAAATTTTGATGAATTGTCATTGTTTTCAAGCAGGTTATTATTTGTAATTACAGGACTTTCCATATAATTTTTTTTCATTTTATCATAAAGATTGTAATCTGGAACTTTTGATGAAACTAAAGCCAATTGATAAATATCAACTTCTGGAATTTCGTTGTAAGCTCTAATAGAATTTACAATTTCATCACGACGGTAAGATTCAATTGGCAAATAAGGATTATCTTTTAGTTTTTTAAGATAAAAATTTGCCACTAATTGACTAATTGTGTCGCCACAAGTGTTTAAATATTCAGTTAAAGTTGTGTTATTAGAAATCTTTCCAACTTTGTACATTGAAGCAATTTGTTCAGGGGAAACTGAAAGTGTCATAGAAATTGTAAAACTGTAATCAAAATTATTTGGAGAACTGTAGATTGAAGAATAAATTTGCCCAGAAGGTAACGAACCTGATGTGGTTTTTGTAAGATTTGCAGGAGTAACTTTAAAAGTTATTAATTGGGCGTTTGTTGGAAGTAAAAATTCCCAATTCCAATAAAATTCTCCAGGTTGAATAGGTTTTTCACTTGCTCCGTTAAGTTTTGTAACTACAATTCCGCAAGAATCAGGTTCAACTCTAAGCTGAGTCCAACCGATAAAAAATACAGCACCACAAAAAATTAAAAGTATAAAAAAGGCAATAAAAGTTTTCTTCATAGACTTGTTCTCAAAAGTTTAATAATATTATAATAGTATATCAATTTGAAATAAAGGTTTTCAAGTTAATATTAATAAAAAAGATGGCAGAAAAAAATAATAAAAAAAAGATTAGTTTTACAGATAATTTAGTGCTCACATATAGAAAACTTCTTTCTTTGATAGTTTTTTTATTTTTATTTTGTCTTTTTTTATGTGTTTTTTACGTTATAGGAAATTATAAAGAATTTTTAGACAGTTCTCAAAAGTTGATTTTATCTTGGCTTTCTGTAAGTTCAATTGTTTTAGGATTTTTTTCTTTTATTGGATTAATTGTAAATATTTTGTTAATGATTAAAAAAATCAAAATTAAAAATAGAATTTCTGCATTTTTGTTGATGATTTTTTTTATTTTGTTTAGTATTTTTGCCAATGTGTTTTCCTATTTAGTTATTTATTTATCTTTAGGGTTAGTTTTATAATAGATTATTTTGATTTAGGGTTTATTACAAACCCTAAAAACGACCGAGTCAAGGTCTTGAGCGAAGCGTGCCTTGACCGGACGTATTTTTTAGATAAAGGATTGTATGAGATTTAATTTTTTTCCATTTTTTAGATTTTTTAAAGTTCGTAAGATTGCTTTGCCTCAGATTTTAAAAGAATTTAATCAAATTTTTGTTGATGCAGGATATAAAGCCTATCTTGTTGGTGGAGCTGTTAGAGATGTAATTTTAGGAAGTAAGATTAATGATTATGATGTTGCAACAAACGCTACTCCACAAGATGTTATGAAATTGTTTAAATTTGTTGTTCCAACAGGATTTGAACACGGGACAGTTACAGTTCATTTTAAAAACGAAGAAATTGAAGTTACAACATTTAGAACCGAAGCTGGTTATTCAGATGGTCGTCACCCAGATTCTGTAAATTATGCCGCAACAATTGAAGAAGATTTAAGCCGTCGTGATTTTACAATGAATGCTATTGCGGTAGATTTGAATGATGGAAAAATTGTAGATCCTTATGGCGGACAAGATGATATTGCAAAAAAATTGATAAAGACTGTTGGAAATCCCCATGAACGTTTTATGGAAGATGGTTTAAGACCAATTAGAGCATTAAGATTTGCTTCAAAATTAAATTTTAGTATAGAAAAGTATACATATTTAGAAATATTCAAGGAAGATGTTCAAAAAAAGATTACTTCAATTTCTATTGAACGCTTTAGAGATGAATTTAACAAAATTTTAGTTTCAAAAAAGCCTTCTGTTGGGCTAAAACTAATGGAAGAAACTGGAGTTTTAAAGTTGTTTATTCCAGAACTTGCACAGGCTCGTGGTGTAATTCAAGGAGATTTTCGGGGCTTTCATGAGTTTGACGTTTTAGATCATCTTTTTTACGCTTGTGATGGAGCACCTCAAAATAAACTTAATGTAAGAATTGCTGCCCTTTTTCATGATATTGGAAAACCTGCGGTAAAAAAAGTTCTTGTGGAAAATGATGTAGAAACATTTACTTTTTATAATCACGAAAATGTTGGTGAAAAAATTGCCAGAAAAATATTTGTTCGCTTAAAATATTCAAATGCCGAAATTGAAAATTTTTGCCATTTAATAAAAAATCACATGTTTCATTACGAATCAAACTGGACAAACGCTGCAATCAGAAGATTTATTGTGCGAGTTCAAAAAGAAAATTTTGAAGACTTGTTTGATTTACGCCTTGCCGATGTTTACGGAATGCACAATAAAGATGTTAGAAAACACGACACACTTACCTGCCAAAATCTTTTGGAATTAAAAGACCGCATTGATGAAGAACTTAAAAATCAAAATGCACTAAGTTTAAAAGATTTAGCAATCAACGGAAACGACATAATTTCTCTTGGTGGTTCTGGCAAACAAATTGGAATTATTTTAAACCAACTTTTAGATTGCGTTTTAGAAGACCCAGAAATGAACACAAGGGAAAAATTGTTGGAAGTAAGTAGATTAATTCTTAATTCAGAATTAAGAATTAAGTATTAAGAATTAATTTTTGTTTTATTGACAGCACTAATTTTA
>JAGARY010000001.1 GCA_017622055.1 Treponema sp.
ATATAAAAGTGCAAAATATACTAACGAGGTAATTAATGGATATTCAATTACAGGAACTGATTGATAAAATCAAAAAAGAAGGAATTTCAAAGGCTGAAGAAGATGCAAAAGCAACAATTGATGCTGCAGAAAAAAAAGCAGAACAAATTATTGCAGATGCTAATGCAAAAGCAGAAGAAATTCTTAAAAATGCCAAAGCAGAAATTCAACGTGTTGAAAAGGCTAGTGAAGAAGCAATTGTTCAAGCCGGAAGAAATATGTTGTTGTCTTTTAAAGATGGAATTATTAATGAATTAGATGGATTAATTCAGACACAAACAGAAAATGTATTATCTAAAGATGTTTTAACAAAATTAATTCCAGAATTAATTAAAAACTGGGCAAAAAATACAGATGCTTCTGAACTTTCTGTTTTATTAAGCGAAAAGGATTTAAAAGATTTGGAAAAATCATTTACTTCAGAATTAAAAGCAGAAATTTCAAAAGGAATGGAAATTAAAGTTGATAAAACTTTATCTTCTGGTTTTAGAATTGGTGTAAAAAATGGTGCTGCATTCTATGACTATTCTGCAGAAAGTTTAGCTCAAATGTTCAGTGCATATCTTAATCCAAAAGTTGCAGGTTTAATTCAAATTGCTGCAAAGGATGCAAATTAGTGGCTTACTATTATTTAGTTTCTCAACTTCCAAACATCTCTACTACAGAAAGTAAATCTAATTTACCAATTACTTCTGAACAATTTAAAGAATTGGCTAGTAGATTTTTAAAAGAAGATGAAATTAAAATTTTAGAGAATCTTTCTTTAGTTCCTTCTAAAGAATTGCCTTCTACTAAATCTGCATTTTTAGATGTTTGGTACGAAAAAGAAAGAAATTTGCGTTTTGCATTGGCACAAATTCGAAGTCAAAAATTAAAAAAGGATTCAATTTCTTTACCAGCTGGTTGTACACAAGATATTGTTACAGCCGCAAGAACAGCAGTTGGAATGAACAGTCCTTTAAGTGCAGAACAATTTCTTTATGAATATAGATTAAGATTGTTGGAAGATATGAGACCTTTAGATGCTTTTTCAATTGATGCAATTTACGCATACGGAATGAAACTTTTATTAGTTGAACGTATGAAAAAGTTTGAAGTTGAAAATGGAAAATCATCTTATCATATCATTTATGATAAAATTCTTGAAAATAATTAAGAATTAACAGTTGAGGTAAAATAAATCATGACTGATACAAAAGCAAAAGTAGTCGGAATTAATGGAAACATGGTTACTATTGAATTTGATGGTAACGTTTCTATGAATGAAGTAGGCTATGTAAATGTTGATGGTAAAAAATTAAGAGGTGAAATTATCCGTATTCGTGGCAACAATGCCCAAATGCAGATTTTTGAAATGACTCAAGGTATTAAAACTGGCGATGTTGTTGAACTTGCTGGTGATTTGCTTTGTGCAGAATTAGGACCAGGCCTTTTAGGTCAAACTTTTGACGGACTTCAAAACCCACTTCCTTTAGTTGCCGAAAAAGCTGGATTCTTCCTTGAAAGAGGTGTTTATGTTGACGCTCTTCCAAAAGATAAAAAATGGGATTGGACTCCTTTAGTAAAAGAAGGAGACAAAGTTCTTGCTAGTGATGTAATTGGTTCGGTGTCAGAAGGTCCATTTACACATAAAATTCTTGTTCCATTTGATAAACTTGGAATGTACACTGTAAAAAAAGTGACTCCAGCTGGTTCATACACAATTGAAGACCAAATGGCAGTAATTGCAGACGAAAAAGGAAACGAATCTGTATTAACAATGTCTTTTAAATG
>JAGARY010000052.1 GCA_017622055.1 Treponema sp.
AACCATTACCTTGAATTGCAATATCAGTAGAAACACCTGTTGATTGCAAGTTACCTTGATTAAAAATATTGTCAATTGAAGCAACTGTCATACCAAGTCCAACTTCTTTAGCGTTTACACCACCAATTTCGTCAGTTGGTTTTGCAGCTCCAGACAATTGCTGACTAATCATATCTTGAAAATTAACACGACCTCTTTTAAAACCTGTTGTGTTTACGTTTGAAATGTTGTTACCAATTACGTCCATTCTTGTCTGATGATTCTGAAGTCCAGAAACACCAGAATAAAGTGGTCTCATCATATACTATTTTCCTTCCTTCCACCTAAGTTAATTGGCATAAATTGCCGCAATTTTATCCATACTGTAATACATTCCATTAACTAGAACTTGTGGATTTTCCCCACGGGTTGCCCCTTCCACAATTCCTGTAACGCTTGCATCGCCAACATTTAATTCAACTGTTTTGCCTAGTGTAGAAGCTGCTTCAGATGAATTAATAAAAGAAGCCATTTTGCTAAATGATGTACTCATATTTGTCATTTGTTCCAACGAAGAAAATTGAGCCATTTGGGAAATAAATTCAGTATTTTCCATTGGGCTTGTTGGATCTTGATTCGAAAGCTGAGTAATCAAAAGCTTAAGAAAATCATCTTTACCAAGTTCGTTAGAAACTTGGCGACCATTTTGCACAATCGATTTATTAAAAGTATTTACTGCATTGTCAACAGCTAACTTTTCGCTTGCGCTCATTTGTGTGTTAAGTTGTTCCATCATCACCTCACTCACAATTTTTTTAATATATTATGCAGAAAACATCTCTACATAAAACTTCGTATATTTCGTATCGTCAAATTACGCGACGATGTTTACAGAATTATTTGCAAAATTTTCAAAATTTTCTGTTTCATCAAAACTTTCAGATTCAATAGCACCACCGTAAGATTTATTTGCAAACATTCTTTGATGTTCTTTTGTAAATTCTTCAAAATTTTGAGTTTCATTACCAAAAGAACCGTTATCTGCAAAAGAAATATCTATGCTAGCATTTTCAAATCCACTTTTAATAAAAGCTTCTCGCAAAGTTTCTGCATTGTCTTTAAAAACTTCCAAAGCTTCTTTTGAAACTACAGTAATTTGTCCAGAAATTGATTTTCCATCTAAAGCCAAACTAATTTTTACATTTCCAAGTTCTTCCGGATTCAAAATTAAATTAATATTTCCCTGATTATTATCTTTTAAAATAATTGAACCAGTTTTTACAAATTCTGGAATATTTGCTTGAATTTGATTATTTAGCATTGCCTGGAAATTAGAACCATTACTACTTGCAGTTTGTGAATTCAAAGAAAGAATATTGTTTTGAGCAGTTTGATTGTTTTGAACTAATTCCATTGTAACTGTTGTTGATTGATTTTGTTCAACTTTTACGTCAGTTACTTTAATATCTGATTTTTCCGATAATTTTAATTCTTCAGAAATTTCTGTTCGCAAATCTTTTACTGTAATTTTTCCTTCAGATTTTTGTTGCTGCTCATTTTGACTACTAAAATCTAATTTAGATTGACTAGAAGAATCATTTTTTGTCAATTCTAATTCAATTTCACCATCATTTTTGTTAAAGAACGCAATTTTTGCATCTTCATTTTGATTTTGAACATTGTCTTTAGATTTTGCATCTTTTTTTACAAGCAAATTAAGTTCATCAACAGGAATTTCATCCTTTGCTACTTCTTGAACTTTATTTTCTACATTTCCAAGTTCATTAATTCTAGAAAAATCTTTTGCGGAAAGTTTTTGATTTTTTTGTTCATCAGATTTTACTTGAACATTTTGATTTAATTCAAAATTTGCCTCAACTGCAGATTCATCTTTAATTAAAACAACTTTCTTTTCTACTTTTTTATCTTTTTTTGAATCTTTTTCTGTTTCTGATGCATTTTTAACTTCATCATTTGTGTTTGTTTGTTTATTTTCAACATTTTCAACTGACGAGTTTGATTTTTCTTCTGCTACTGAATCTTTTTTTTCGATTTCAGATTGTTTAGAAGATTCATTAATATCTTTGCCTGCTTTTTCATCATATTGAACTTTAGCCTCATTTTTTGAAATGTCAGAACTATAGTTTTCTTCTTTTGAAGTTTTTGATGAATAAGACGCCAAAACATCAGAAAAAGTTTCTGTTTTTGAAAGAGAATAATTAGAAATTTTTGAATTATTAAAATCGGTAGTTTGTAAATCTAAAAAATTATTCTTTAAATCTACATTATTTTGATTTAATAAAAAATTTGTAATTGCCTGAAAAGACATCTGGCAAATCTCCTTATAATTTGTTGAAGATTTGCCAAATTGAATAATTTATTCTAGTGACTCTGGTTTACTTATCATCTTCCGTTGTATTTCTGCAGCCCGAGAAGGATCCATTAAAGATAACCAGTAAGACACCATAGAAGCAGAACCCGAAGCTTTTGCTAGTTCTTCAACTTTTCTAAGGACATCAATTACAGTTTGATCATCCATAGCAGTTAAAATATCAACAGCAGCTTCTGGTCTCATACCATTCAAATTGTTGGCAATCTGTTCAACGTTTACATTTTTATCATCGTATTTTTTTACGTTTAGGTTAAATGTTTTTTCACGTTCTTCTTGATTTTTTTCACGCTCTGCTAACTCACTAGCAATTTGAGCGTTTTGTTGTTCCAACAATTTTATATCAGCTTCACGTTTATCTAATTCTTCTTTAAAAATGTCATTTGCTTCTTTTTGTTTTCGTAATCTATCTTCATCAAGATTAGCAGAAAGTGGTGCTGTTTGGGTTGCAGTAACAGAACTTTGTGGTTCTTTACCAAGCATTTTATAAACTGGTGCAAACATAGACTTAACTTGAACTACACCTAAATAATCAAACCACAAAAGTCCACCAATAATGAGAATTAAAATTATAAGCAAAAGAACTATAGATTTTCCTAAAGATTTCTTAAATGACATTTTCTCACCCACAAAAATGTTTATTAAACAATTATATCACACAAATTCTAGTCAATCAAACCAGAAATTGCAGTTCCAAGTGTAATATCATTATCACAAGAAATAATTTTCCAATAAATACCAAGTTTGTTAGTTAAAATTTCATCAAGATATCCGTGAACACGTTCTTTAATCATGTGAGTTTTATGGAAAGTTGTTCCATCACACAAAATGCAAACTGGTTTAGATGCATTTTTACCTTGATTAGTTTTTAGCACACAAGCAATCAAAATTGCAGCAGAATATCTTGCAGAACGTTCAACAATTGCATCTAAAATTTGGAATACTTTGTCGTAATCACATTCAGAACCGTTTTCTTTTAGCAATTTTCCAAGAATTGAATCTGAACTGTATGGATTTTCAAGGAACATATTCACTTCAATCAAAGATAAAATATCAATTTTTTGAATTGCACTTGCACATTTTTCTGTAAAAAGTCCTTCTTTTGCAGCACTTTGCAATGCATAATAAGAAACAGGTCCCAAATATGCCCCGGAACAAAGTTTTTCTAGTAAGAAAGAACCAGGTTTTACAGTTGTTTTATCAAATTCAATATCAAAAGAAGATTGATTTACACTTGTATATTTACCAGATTCACAAACGATAATTTGTTCATTAATTCCACAACAATCGCATTTTGGCTGAATATATGCAGCATTCATTCCAGTTCCTAAAATGAATCCAACATAAGAAGAATAATCTGTTACATCATTTGCACAAGCAGCCCCAGCAAGCAAAGCGGCAACTGTATCATTACACAAAGTAATGCGTTTGATTGAATTCCATCCACGTTTTTCAAGTTCTTCTACAAGACATTTTCCAACTTCAGAACCAACTACTTCAGGTGCTTTTACTTCTTTTGAAAATCCTAATAAAATTCCATCTCCGTTTTCTTTAATTGTCATTGGATAAGAAAAACAAAAACCTATTCTATCTGATTTATTTTTTAAGTGTTCAAGATTATCTGCAATTTGTTCAAAAAATTCTTTTTTAGAAAGTTCTCGTTCTACGCCAGGCATTTTTGTTTTTTCCATTTCTGAAATTTGTGGAATACCATTGCTATCAAAAGTTACAAGACAAGAACGGAAGTTTGTTCCACCTGCATCAATTACAATAACAGATTTATCTTTTGCAGATTCTTTTGGAGGATTACAAAAAGTTTTAATCATATCTTCATCAGATTTTTCACCTTTTAAACCTTTTTTCATATCATCCAATAAGCCTTGTGCCACAGACAAAACATCAACATGATTTACAAAATTGTGACGCATTAAAAATGATGCAACTGAATTATTCATAAATAAAAATATCTCCCAAATATAAGTATTTTCTCTTATTATACATATTTTTTTATAGTTAGTCATTAAATAAAATTATGTATTAGAATTATTTTTTATTGCTACATATCAATTCATTTGATATAGTATTTTCACCTATGCTCGATTTAGAACAATTAAGAAAAGAATTAAATCCAGAACAATTCAAAGCAGTAACAACTACAGAAGGTGCAATTTTAATTATTGCAGGAGCCGGAAGTGGTAAAACTCGTGTAATTACTTTTAGAATAGCTCACATGCTTGAAAAAGGAATTCCTCAAAGTCAGATTTTGGCATTAACTTTTACAAATAAAGCTGCAAAAGAAATGTCAGATAGAATTAAGGAATTAACAGAAAAAAAATTAAAAAATCTTACAGTTTCCACTTTCCACGCATTTGGTGTAAAAGTTCTTAGAGCAGATATTGATAAACTTGGTTGGCGAGAAAATTTTAGTATTTATGACGAAACAGACAGAGTTGCTTTAATTAAAGAATGTGGACGAGAATTAAAATATTCTCCAGAAGCAATGGACATTTATAAAATTGGTCAAATCATTTCTAATATAAAAACAGGGCGTAAAACTTGGGAAACTCAAAATGATATGTATCGCCCACTTTATGAAAGTTACCAAGAAGGATTAAAACTTTTTAATGCAGTTGATTTTGATGATTTAATTGTTTTGCCAATAAAATTGTTTAAAGAGTTTCCAGAAGTTTTAGCAAAATACAGAGACAGATACAAATATATAATGGTTGACGAATTTCAAGATACAAGTCATCAGCAGTATGAATTTATGCATTTAATTGCAGACAAAAATATTGCAGTTGTTGGAGATGATGATCAGTCAATTTACAGTTGGCGTGGAGCAGATTATCAAAACATTGTAAATTTTGAAAAGGATTTTGATGTAACAGAAATCCGTCTTGAACAAAATTACCGTTCAACTGGAACAATTTTAGACGCCGCAAATGGTGTAATTTCTCACAATACAAATCGAAAAGACAAAAAACTTTGGAGCGGAAAAGGCAGCGGAAAACCAATAGAAATTTTTATGCCAGAAAACGAAACTGACGAAGCAGACTTTATTGCAGAATCAATTTTAAGAATTGCAGCAGAAGACAGAAGAAAATATGATGACTTTGGTGTTTTAATGCGAGCAAATACTCAAAGCCGATTTATTGAAGAAGCATTTTTACAAAATAACATTCCATACACAATGAGCGGTGGAACAAGTTTTTTTGAGCGAAAAGAAATAAAAGATATTATTAGCTACCTTAGAGTTATTGCAAATCATGATGATGATATAAATCTTTTGCGAATTATTAATACTCCACGCAGAGGAATTGGAAGAGCCACAATTCAAATTATTAACGACGAAGCAGACAAGCACGGATGTACTCTATGGAGCGCAATCAATTCATTAATAAAAGATCCAGAATCTGTGGCAAATGATGCGATCAAAGATGATTTAGAAGAATTTGTAAATCTAATTGAAAATCAAAGACAAAAAATATTAAGTGGTCGTGGTCTTGCAAATAAAGTTCGCCAAATGACAGAAGATATCAATTACAAAGATCACTTAATTACAGAATATTCAAAAAGCGAAAAAGCAGTGCGATTCAAATTGATGAATATAGAAAGTTTAATAAACTCAATGGAAATTTGGGAAAAAGATCCAGAAAATGAAAATCCAATTTTATTCAATTATCTAAACAGAATTACATTAATTTCTAGAGATAACGGAGACGACCAAAATGATAAGGGAAAAGTAAACTTAATGACTATTCATGCGTCAAAAGGTTTGGAATTTCCTGTAACTTTTATTGCCGGGGCGGAAGAAGGTTTAATTCCCCACGCCCGCTCTGTAGAGGAAAATGATGGAAACGTAGAAGAAGAACGACGATTATTTTACGTTGCCATTACTCGTGCCCGTGAAAAATTATTAATTTCTGCTTGTCGCAAACGAAGACACATGCAAATGACAAGAGAATGTGAGCCAAGTAGATTTTTAGACGAGATTCCTGCAAATCTTGTTGAATATCACACTCCTTCGCCAGAATTAACAGCAGAAAAAACTCATGATTTACTTTCTGACACACTAAAAAACTTTAAACTAAAATTAAATGGGTAAACTTTTGATTTAGGGTTTAATACAAACCCTAAAAACGGCCGAGTCAAGGGCTTGAAGGTCGTGTTCCTTGACCGGACGTATTTAGATTAATTTTGCTTCAAAATATTTTGTTCAAAAGTGATGTAGTTCTATTGACCTAGAAATGACTTTTTGATATATTACTATTGTCTTTGACACATGGTGCCTGTAGTTCAGGGGTAGAGCGCCAGATTGTGGATCTGGTTGTCGTGGGTTCAAATCCCATCAGGCA
>JAGARY010000053.1 GCA_017622055.1 Treponema sp.
GTGGCAGCGTAGCGAACCATTTGACCTAAATCACAATTCCTTAAAAGTTCGATAGCATCTTTTACAGTTCGCTTGACTGGGAGCGTCTCAACGTCATTGTAGTTTTTGTATCAAATAGTGTTTAAAATAAACCTACTTTTTTTTCATATAGATTTGTTCTATTTTTTGCTTGCAAATTACACTAAAAGTTTTTTCAAAATCTGTATATTTTGATTTATGAATAATTCAAAATCAAACATTACAGACATGACTTTTGGAAGTCCGTCTAAACATATTTTAATTTTTGCAGTTCCTTTGTTAATTGGAAATCTTTTTCAACAACTTTACAACATGGTAGACTCTTTAATTGTAGGAAACTTTGTTGGTGCAAATGCTTTGGCCTCGGTGGGAACTTGCGGCTCTGTTTCTTTTTTGTTTTTTTCTTTAAGTTCTGGCTTGGCTCTAGGTATTGGAATTATTGTTGCTCAATATTTTGGTGCAAAAAATGAAGAAAAAGTTAGACACACAATTGGAAACTCATTTTATGTTTTAATTGCAGCTTCTTTGGTTGTTTCTCTAATCGGGATTTTCTTTAGTCCATTTATTATGACTTTGTTGCAATGTCCAGATATTATTAGAGCAGATGCAATCACTTATTTGCGAACATCTGCGTTTGGTATAATTTTTATAGCTTTGTACAACGGTGTTGCTGCCATTTTGCGTGCCTTGGGAGATTCAAAAACTCCATTATACTTTTTAATTTTATCTAGCATTGTAAACGTAGTTTTAGATTTAGTTTTTGTTTTATGTTTTGATTGGGCAGTTTTTGGTGTTGCCTTAGCTACAGTTGTTTCACAAGCAGTTTCTGCAATTGCAAGTTTAATTTACGCTTTTAAAAAAGTTCCATATTTTAATTTGTCAAAAGCAGAATTAACTCCACACAAAACAATCATTATGAATTCATTTAAACTTGGTGTTCCAATTTCTTTGCAAAACTCTTTGATTGCCATTTCTTGTATTGTTTTACAAGGTGTTGTAAACACATTTGGTGAAACTGTAATGGCAGCTTACACAGTTACAATGAGAATTGAACAATTAGTTCAGCAACCTTTTAGTTCTTTAGGAATGGCACTAACAAGTTATGCTGGTCAAAACTTTGGAGCCCAAAGAATTGACAGGGTAAAAAAAGGAATGCACAGAGCCACATTTATGGTTTTGATTTTTAGTTTGATAATGCTTCCAATTTTCTATATATTTGGAGATAAAATCATCTATTGTTTTGTAAAAGAACAGGATGTAATTTCCATTGGTGCAAAAGCCTTAAGAATTACAAGTTTGTTCTACTTCTTCTTGGGAATGATTTATGCCCCACGTTCTTTATTAAACGGATGCGGCGACACAACGTTCTCTATGATAAATGGAATGACAGAAGTTATTTGTAGAATTTCTTTTTCTTTATTGTTCACAAGCATTGCAACAATTTCAATATTTGGGCATACTTACAATATTGGTTATTGGGGCATTTGGCTCACAACCGGTTTAACTTGGTTTACAACTGCATTGATTTGTTTTTTAAGATATAAATTGGGAAGCTGGAGAAAAAAGATGTTTGCCAATTGATATTAATGAGGGGATAATGAGTAAAGTTACGGTTTTTAAATCTGATGAATCAAATACAGAAGATTTAATTACAGAATTTTTTTCTATAAATGATTATTTTGGCAAAAGCGAACAAGAATCAATAAAAAAAGCTTGGGAACTTCTTGTAAAAAAATCAGAACGTGTAGAAAGTGTTTACGATAATCCCTATTATTTACATCCATTGCGGGTGGCTCACATTTTGGCTCAAAACAAAATGGATGTAGAAACAATTATTGCAGCTTTGCTTCATCCTTTTGACATTTTAACTTTGTCTATTGATGAAATTAAAAATCTTTTTGGCGAACAAACAAGCAAATTGATTTTAATTTCAAACAAAATTTTAAATTTGCCAATTAATTCAAAGACTCTTCAACAATCAGACGCCATTAGAAAAATGTTTTTTGCGTTAGTTGATGATGTTCGAGTAATTCTTATTGCAATTGCAGACCGAACAGACAGAATTAGAAACATTAGTGGCGTTGAAAAATCAAAACAAAAAATTATAGCAGAAGAAATTATTGATATTTGGGCACCTTTGGCAGATCGTCTTGGTATGCAAACAGAAAAAAATGAACTTGAAGATTTAAGTTTAAAATATACAAATCCGGCAGTTTTTAAGCAAATTAAAGATATTGTTGCTCAAAAAAAGGATGAACGTTCCGCTTATTTGGAAAAGGCTGTAAATAGCATTTATAAATCGGCAGAAAAAGTTGGAATTTCTGTTACAATTCAAAGTCGTGCAAAACATTTTTATTCGATTTATCAAAAAATGCGCAAACGAAACAAAGAAGCTAGCGAACTTTTTGACTTACTTGCATTGCGGGTTTTGTGCCAAACTTCTGCCGACTGTTACACAATTTTAGGAATTGTTCATTCTCTTTGGAAGCCTTTAGATGGTCGTTTTAAAGATTATATTGCCATGCCAAAAGCAAATGGGTATCAATCTTTACACACAACTGTAATGTGCGATGACAAACCTTTAGAAATTCAAATTCGAACTGTAGAAATGCACAATATGGCAGAACACGGAATTGCAAGCCATTGGTTGTACAAAAAAGGAACAAATAAAGATTTAGTAGAAGTTGATAAACTGGCCATTTTTAATAAATTCCAGCAACTAAAAGAAACAACTTTTGCAGATAATACAGATTTTGCTACTCTAAAAAATGAACTTCTTGGCGATGAAATTTACGTTTTTACGCCAAAAGGTGATGTAATAAAATTACCATTTGGTGCAAACGCAATTGATTTTGCTTACGCAATCCATTCGGCAATTGGCGAAAAAATTGTGGCTGCAAAAGCCAACGGCAAAATCATACCGTTAACAAAACCATTGGAAAATACTCAAATTATTGAAGTAATTACAAATCCTCAGGCACACCCAACAGAAGCTCAGTTAAAAGCGGTAAAAACAACAAAAGCACACCAAAAAATTCACGTTTGGCTTGCAACAAACGAACCTTCTTTTTCTGATAGAGTTGAAGCAAAAGAAAAATCCGAAGAAAAAAATCAAGAACATTGTTGCTATAACGAAAACTTTTTACAAGAATTGGGATGAAACTGCGTACAGGGAATATCTTGAATTGTTTTCGTTGGATGAGAATAAAATGCCCTGCGAGCTTTCAGAAGGAATGAA
>JAGARY010000054.1 GCA_017622055.1 Treponema sp.
AACTGTTGAACAAAGTTCATTATTAAATGCATCTTCGACATATCTATACACCAACGAAGTTTTCCCACCTGTTCCACTATCACCTATCAAGACTATTTTCAATAAATAATCATATTCTTTGTTGGAATTTTCTTCTTTTTGATTTTCCTTTACAGTATCAAGTTGAACTTCTTTTTGTTCATCTTTTTGAGTTTCTTTTTGTTCATCCTTTTGATTTTCAACTTCAGATACATTTTTTTGATCTGGATAACGAATTCTACTATGGTAATATCCGGCCAAAACTTGAACAAAGGCTTCTTTTATTTTTGAAACATCTCTAAAAGTCAAATTACAATTATCAAGTTGATTATGTTCAACTTTTCCATTAATCAAAGTTGTAATAAATTTTTCAAGACGAGGCACTGATGGATTTTCCAAAGTTCTACAAGCGGCTTCTACTGTATCTGCTAACATTACAACAGCAGATTCCTTTGTTGAAGGTGGATTTCCCGGATAAGAAAAATCTTCGGGAGTTAAAGTAGGATCTTTTTCTTTTGCTTCATTATAAAAATATGCCATTACGCTATTTCCGTGATGTTCCGCAATAATATCAATAACTGAACTTGGCAAATGAAGTTGTTTTGCTTTTTCAACACCTTTTTTTACATGGCTTTTTAATACAGTAGCAGAAAGGGTTGGATTTATTTCATCATGTTTATTTTCACCTTGTTGATTTTCTACAAAATATAAAGGTTGTTCAATTTTTCCAATATCGTGATAATATGCACCAACTCTTGCAAGCAAAGCATTAGCACCAATTTCTCTACATGCATTTTCTGCAAGTTGAGCAACCATCAAAGAATGCTGATTTGTTCCATTTGCGTTTACTCGCATTTTTTGCATCAACGGATTGTTTAAGTCACTTAAATCCATTAACCTAAAAACAGAAGCAGTATTTAAAATCATTTCTAATGGAGTTAAAAATCCTAAAGTCAAAATTCCAGAAATAAACCCGTTTACAGCAACTCCAACTAAAGAACGTCCCATATTTGTAAATGTTTCGTTGAAAATTACAATAATTAATACAAGAATTACAATATTGTACAAAGCCAAAACAATAGAAGCAAAAACCAAGTCAATTCGTTTTTCAATTTTATGAACAATTACCACAGAACACAAAGAAGTAGCAAAAGTGTAAATAAATGGTTCTAAAGCCCAATCACAAGCATTCAAAACTCCCAAAGACATAACAATAGATAAAATAATAGATTGAGTTTTTCCGTAAAGAATTGTTATTAGCATTATAAATAAAGATGAAGGGATTATAATTGGAATGGCAAATGGACTAGATAATATATCAAGTTTCATTCCAAAAGCAACAACAAAATATACAAAAACAAAAAATAAAACTTGAATTAAATTTTCACGGAATAAATTTTTGCGTTCTGGAGTTAAAAATAAAACAAGTAAAAACCAGCCCAAAATCAGCAACAATAAATACAATTCATTATTTGCAAATGCACGATAATCAATATACAAAGGAGATTCCGACATTTTTTTAAGTTTTTTCATACTCTCTTCAGTAATAGGAAATCCTTTTTTAATTATCTTTTCGCCTTCTTGCACAGAAGTTGCATTATTTTCATCTGCTGGCAAAGTTTTATTTGCAATAATTGTTCTATCTGCAATTTGGTCAATTTCAAAACCATCTAAATCAAAACTTGCAACAGTTTGTGTTGTACTGATTTTTACAAAGTTCAAAACTGAAACAGAAACAAAGGCCAATAACATTAAAGATAATATTATGGCATTTTCTTATACAAAATCTTTTACTATTTGCACGTAAATATTTTGAGTTTTTTCTTTTTTTTCTTTATTCATTTTCATAAGCCTTTACAATTTTCTTTACTAAAGAATTTCTAACAACATCGTCTGTTGTTAGTTCCATAAATCCTATATCATTTATTTTATATAAAACTTCCAAAGCATGAACCAGCC
>JAGARY010000055.1 GCA_017622055.1 Treponema sp.
CCATGCTTATACTCAATAGGTATGATTTTACCATCTGAGTAAAACTCTACGGCATCAGTCTTACCAACTAATCCAAGCAAACTAGAAGCAATTTTTAAATCTCGTTCTGTTCTAACAATCTTTCGAGATTCAGAAACTCCACTATGAACTTTTTCATGTTGTACTCGACCAGATGCTGTAAAATAATTTTCATTCCAGAGTTGTTCTAAATGTATAAATGCACATTGCCGCGGACAAAAGTGTAAATGCTGAAGTCCGCTAAGCAATAAATAATCAGATTCTGCGTACATTATAGGGTGACTAAAATGTAAGAATTTCTGGTTTTAGTCCATCTAAATCATTTGATTTTATAATGTAATCATTAGCGGACTTTACATCTACAACAGCATCTTTCTTTGTAATTTCCAATGTGCGATGAACTTTTGCAGCTGAATATTGTCCTGCTTTTGAATTATGCTTCCACCAATATAAAGCAACAACTTCCATACTGCCCTCTGGACGAGCAGAAGATGCATCATTATCAAAAATATGAAGTAATGCATTTTTAATTTTCTCTGCATCTTCGTCACTAAATCCTGTTAATTCAGCAAGTTGAGGATTAATACTTCCAAAAGTAGTATAAAGCCCAAAATCTACACTGTGTTTCATACCCATTGTATCAGACCCACGTTTTGAACCATCACCTTCTCCACTCACACTTTTTGTGATCTGAAGGCTAGTTACATTTATTAAATCAACACTGAATGCTGGTTGAATTGTAACAGGTCCACGAATACCTACAGAAACTCCTTTCCCTTCTCCACCTTTAAATGCAAAAACTTGACCAAAACTTCGAACATCAATCCAAGTTTCATTTGCTAGTTTACGAAGTTCTTCTTCATTCTTCATAGCTTTACCTAAGACAGCTTCAGCTCGGTTTCTTAAAGACCTATGTTCATCTTTTCTATAATCATCTGATTGAACAAAAATAGATTCTCCAGCATCTTGTAAACGATTTCTAATTTTTCGTTTTAGACATACATCAGAAAGCTCTCCATGCCCATCATAAGTCATTCTTGGAATATTTCCATTTAATGGGTCACCGTTTGGATTTGCATTCTTTACACTAAATACTAATGCGAAATCAATTTTATTCTGTAATACAGCCATAATTTATTCCTCCATATTTTCTTCTGATTCTTCATCAGTTTTTTTTCTATAACTTTGTAATTGACAATGATATCCTAATAAAAACTCACCAGAAAGTGGTTTGTCATTTAGAAAATCATCTGTTTCAAATAAAACTGAAATATCTTGTATTTGTTTTTCAAACCAGTCTTGAAGACCTTTTTCCAACTGTCGTCGATATGCAGATAACTTATCTTTATACAACAACAACCAAGTTTTAGCAGGATGAATAGAGAATTGTTGCATATAACGAACGGCATTTGTCTCTCTATTCTGTCCAGACTTTTTCAAAGCAGCATTTTCATATTGTTGCAACACTGCTAACAATCTTCCAAATAGGTAATCCCTACTTGTTCGAGTTTCTTCTAAAGCCAATTTATAATCCTCCTTTTTGTGGTTATATTTATAAACAGCACATGCTATTCCCAAAAGACTATCTCGCTTAGTTTGGGAATCAATAATAAATAAATTTGATGCAGTTCTCACACACTGTCTTTCTAAATCCAAAGGTATTTTATTACCATCAAGAATACAAGG
>JAGARY010000056.1 GCA_017622055.1 Treponema sp.
CATTCATCAATAAATGCATCAAGTTCTTTTGAAAACCCTGCATTTAAGTTATTAGCCATAATAGACCCCCGTCTTGTTTCATGGATATTTTTTTAATTATACTCCGTACTTTCCTGTTCTGCAAGGAAAAAATTGTAAGAATTAAATATTGTGAAAGCAAATTATAGTTTTTTAAAGTAATATATCTTCATGACATTCCTCTTAGTTGAAAATTCAAGAATTCCCTTTTTATTGCCGAAAATATAACCGTTGTTTCAAAAAACAAGGCTAGTTTTATACTTTACACAAAGAAAATACTACCATTTATTTGACAGACTCTTTGAAACTATGTATAATTAACTAGCAAAATGGCATTTATGCTGGAGATTTTATTTTGGCTCGAACAAGACAGTATAAAAAAATAGAGAAAAACGCCGCATTTTCAATAACACGTTTTTTTACACGGTGTTTTAAATTTATAGGTCATTTTTTTTCTTCTGTATTTAAAGTTTTCGATAGAAAATTAACCATAATGGTTGTGCCTCATTCCCAATCAAAACCTCTTACTTTTCAAACAAACATATTTGCTCTAATTTTTGGTGTAATTTTAATTGTGGGAGTTGCTTCCACTTTCTTCTATTTCAACAAACAAGCTATTGGTACTTCTAGCGAAATAGCTCGTCTTCAAAATGAAAATCGAAAAACTCTAGCAAGTTTAGATGAACTACGTGAACAAAACGCAAACTTATTGCAAACAGCAAAAAGATTTAAAGATACTCTATCTCAATCTTTATCTCTATTAGGTATAAATCAACCAACTGCTATTTCAAAAGCTTCTATTCAAAGTAGCGACCTTTCTTCATTATTTAGTACAAATGACTTAGCATCTGGCTCAACTCAAGAAATTTCAAGCATTCAGCAACTTACAGCTTTGCTAGAGGGTTCAATTCAACCTATCGAACAAATCGGAAAGATGTTGGAATCTCAAGGAACTCTTTTTTCCGATATTCCTAATATTTGGCCTATAAGAAACGGAATTGGTCACGTTTCCATGAAATTTGGTCAAAATGAACATCCTATAACAGGTCAATGGTATATCCACAAAGGTTTGGACTTTTCCACTTGGCGAAAAGGAGATCCTATTGTTGCCACAGCTAACGGACAAGTTGTTACCGCAGCCTTTGACAGTGGATTTGGTAATTATATAATTATAAAACACAAGCACGGCATTTACACTAGATATGCCCATTTGAATAGTTTTAGAGTAAAAAAAGGACAATTTGTTGAGCAGGGAGATATAATAGGTACTATCGGAAACACTGGTATAACAACAGGGCCTCACCTTCACTATGAAGTTCACATTGGATCCGAAGTTGTAGACCCTGCAAATTATATTAACATAAAACTGAAATAAGCGATTGAACCTTAGTTTTATCAAATCCATTTTTATCTTCGAATTTGTAGGAGAGAATATGTCTTTTCATAATGACGACATTGCTATAAATAGTTTTATTGGAACAGGTTCAGCTGTTTCTGGCGATATAAAAATTTCTGGGTTTACTAGAATCGACGGCGACATTGACGGGAATTTAGAAACCACAGGAAAAATTATCGTTGGAGAAAAAGCACGAATCAAGGGAAATATTTTAGCTAAATCTGCAATTATCGGAGGAATTGTGCATGGCAATATAACTGCACCAGATGGAGTACAACTATTTTCTTCTGCTGCCGTTATTGGCGATATTGCAACACAAAAACTAGAAATTGCAGATAATGTTATTTTCCACGGTCACTGTATTGCTTTAGCAGACAAAAATGCCTACGATGAAGCTCTGCAAAAATGGAACGATTTAACTGCAATTCGTTTGCAATCCCCATTTTCTAGCGGAGCTATTCTATAATGGCACAAATCGACCCATTACACTCAACTTTTCATTTTCCTGCTGCAAATGCCTCTGGCCTTAATAAAAAAAACGAAAAAACCGAAAATACTAAAGCAAAAAAATCTGTTTTTTCAAGTATTATGGACCAGAAAAAAGCAGAAACCGATATGCTAAGTTCTGGTCTTCCTGTAGAAATTGCTTCAATGGATTTTGAAGAAGCTTTTGTTTATCTAAAAGACCAAGCCGATATTGCTTCCGACGTACTAAAGGCAGATTTTAGCCTAGAAGCTTTTTCCGCTTATCGAAAATCTATTGGCAACCTTATGAAGTTCATTGTTCATTCAAATTATGAGGTTGAAGTAAATAAACGTCGTCGCCCAAACAGAAGATTTAAGACTGAAAAATTTTACTTGATTCAAGTAATTGATGAAAAATTAGATCGTCTTGCTTCGGATATTATTTCGACTCATCTTGAATCTTTAGAAATGCTTTCCAGAATTGATGAAATTAATGGAATTTTGATAGACTTAATTACCTAGGAGTATCTATGAGTGAGTTTTTTGAAAATGATATAGATAATATGGCTTCTGATGATCTTTATGTATTGGAAGATAACGAAGAACAGGAAATCGATGATAATTGCCCTGAAAATTTTGTTTTTCCAGACAGATTGTATCGCTTAAAGTTGGAATATTCTTGCGAAGGAATTTATGCTACAGTCCCAGACAATATGGAGGTTTCCCCTGGGGACAGGGTTATTATTCCTACTCGATATGGAAAAGACTATGCTTTGGTAATGGGAAAATCTGAACATCCTATTGGAATTAAACCAAGTGACATTATTACGATTGAAAGAAAAATAGCTCCTGGAGATTTAGAAAAAATAAAAGATCTAAAAGAAAAAGAAGCTCACGCTTTTAAGATTTTTCAAGA
>JAGARY010000057.1 GCA_017622055.1 Treponema sp.
AGAGAAAGCAAAAAAGAAAATCCAAAAGCACCGTTAGAACAAGCAATTAATAAAGCATTACAAAATGGTGTTTTAAGTGAATACTTGAAACGCAAGTCAACAGAGGTCCGCAATATGCTCATAGCAGAATACAGTTATGAAACAGACATAAAAGTTCAACGCAGAGAAGCCTACAGGGAAGGTCTTGCAGAAGGAATTGAGCAAGGAATAGAACAAGGATTTGAGCAAGGTGCTGAACAAAAAGCTATTGAAACTGCTAAAAATATGATACATAAAAATATTTCACTTGAAACAATCGCGGAATGCACTGATTTACCCTTAGAAAAAGTAATTCAATTGAAAGAAGAAATTCTTAATCAGAAAAAATTAGAAAACATATAGTATAAAATTAAAAAATTTGATATAGTATGACTTCAGTATGAAGGCTGAAAAAAGTATTGTTAGCGTAAAATTAGACTCTATGATTTCTATGAAATACAAATTTTCAACTTTGCATATTTATTGTTTAAATTTATTATTTTTGAATTTTTAGAACTGGCTTTTTTTAAGGTCAGTTTTTTTTTGGGTAAATTATTATTGAGGAGTAAATATATGCCAAAAAGAGAAGACATCAACAAAGTTTTGATTATTGGTTCGGGACCAATTGTTATTGGTCAAGCGTGTGAATTTGACTATTCGGGAACTCAGGCTTGTAAGGCTTTGCGTGAACAAGGATACAAAATTGTTCTTGTAAACTCAAACCCTGCAACAATTATGACTGACCCAGTAATGGCAGATGCTACTTATATTGAACCTTTGAACGTTGAACGCATTGCTCAAATTATTGAAAAAGAACGTCCAGATGCTCTTCTTCCAAACTTGGGTGGACAAACAGGTCTTAACATGGCTTGTGAATTAAACAAAGCTGGAGTTTTGGATAAATATGGCGTAAAAGTTATTGGTGTTGATCTTGAAGCTATTGAAAAAGGTGAAGACCGTGAAATCTTTAAAGCAACTATGCAAAAACTTGGAATTGATACTCCTCGTTCTGGAATTTGTCATACTGTTGAAGAAGCAGAAAAGATTGCTGAACAAATTGGTTTCCCTTTGGTAGTTCGTCCTGCCTTTACAATGGGTGGTCAAGGTGGTGGTTTCTGTTACAATGTGGAAGAACTTCGTACAATTGTAGCAAATGGTCTTGATTTATCTATGACACGCCAATGTTTGATTGAAGAATCTATTTTAGGATGGGAAGAACTTGAAGTTGAAGTTGTTCGTGATTCTAAAAATCAAATGGTTGCAATTTGTTTTATTGAAAATATTGATGCAGTTGGTGTTCACACTGGAGACTCTTTCTGTGCAGCTCCTTTCTTAACAATTGAAGAATCTTTGCAAAATAGACTTCGTGAACAGGCTTTTAAAATTGTAGAAAGCATTGGTGTTATTGGTGGAACAAACGTTCAGTTTGCATACAATCGAAAAACAGACAGAATTGTAATTATTGAAATTAACCCTCGTACAAGCCGTTCTTCTGCTCTTGCTTCAAAAGCAACAGGTTTCCCAATTGCTTTAATTTCTGCAAAATTGGCAAGCGGTTTAACTTTGGACGAAATTCCTTACTGGCGTGATGGAACTCTTGATAAATATACTCCAGGTGGAGCTCCAGATGGAGATTATGTTGTATTAAAATTTGCTCGTTGGGCCTTTGAAAAATTCCGTGGCGTAGAAGACAGTCTTGGAACTTCAATGAAAGCTGTTGGTGAAGTTATGGCCATTGGTAAAACTTTCAAAGAAACATTCCAAAAAGCAATTCGTGGACTTGAAAATGGTCGTGCAGGTCTTGGTTTTGCAAAAGACTTTAATAAAAAATCTGCCGATGAACTTTGTGAAATGCTTAAAACTGCAAGTTCTGAACGCTACTTCCAACTTTATGAAGCAATTCGTAAAGGCGTTTCTTTAGAAAAACTAAACGAAATTACTCACGTAAAAGTTCACTTCTTGCAAGAAATGAAAGAACTTGTTGAACTTGAAGAAGAAATGCTTAAAACTCTTGGAAGACTTCCAAGTGATGAACTTTTAATTAAAGCTAAAAAAGACGGATTTAGTGATAAATATCTTTCTAAAATCCTTAAAGTGGCAGAAAAAGATATTCGTAAAAAACGCGAAGAACTTGGAATTAAGGAAGGTTGGCTTGCTGTTCCAGTTAGCGGCGTAGAAAATGCAAATTACTACTATTCAACATACAACTGCGAAGATAAATCAACTGCTTCTACAAATCCTAAGAAAATTATGGTTTTGGGCGGTGGTCCAAACAGAATTGGTCAAGGTATTGAATTTGACTATTGTTGTTGTCATGCTGCAATGCAACTTAAAGAAATGGGTTATGAAACAATCATTGTAAACTGTAACCCAGAAACAGTTTCTACAGACTACGACACATCTGACAAACTTTATTTTGAACCTGTTACAACAGAAGATGTTCTTCAAATCTACGAAAAAGAAAAACCAATGGGTGTTATTGTTCAGTTTGGTGGACAAACTCCATTAAATATTGCTCGTGAACTTCAAGAAAACGGTGTAAATGTTCTTGGAACTTCAATTGATAGCATTGATGCTGCCGAAGACCGTGATATTTTCCGCCACATGATGGAAAAACTTGAAATTCCAATGCCAGAAAGTGGAATGGCAATTGATTTTGAAGAAGCAAAAGCTTGTGCAGATAAAATTGGTTATCCAATTATGATTCGTCCTTCATTTGTTTTGGGCGGTCGGGGAATGGAAGTAATTTACGACGAAGCAACTCTTAAAGAATATGTTGCAAAAGCTGTAGGTGTTACTCCAGACAGACCTCTTTTGATTGACCGTTTCTTGAAAAATGCTTTGGAATGTGAATCTGATGCTTTGTCTGACGGAAAAGAAGTTTACATTCCTTCTGTAATGGAACACGTTGAATTGGCAGGCGTTCACTCAGGTGACTCTGCTTGTGTAATTCCACCAGTTAGCATTAGTCAGGAAAATCTTGATACAATCAAAGAATATACACGCAAAATTGCAGAAAACTTAAAAGTTTGCGGTTTGATGAATATGCAATATGCAATTGAAGATGGAAAAGTTTACGTAATTGAAGCAAATCCTCGTGCTTCTAGAACAGTTCCTCTTGTTTCTAAAGTTTGTAATACACAAATGGCTCGTCTTGCAACTCGTTTGATGCTTGGTGAAACTTTGGCAAGTCTTGGACTTAAAGATAAAACAATTCCATATTACGGAGCAAAAGAAGCTGTTTTACCTTGGGCTCGCTTCCCTGGTGTTGACCCTATTCTTGGACCAGAAATGCGTTCAACTGGTGAAGTTCTTGGTATGGCAAGTGATTTTGGATTGAGTTTCTATAAATCACAAGAAGCTGCCGGAGCAGATTTACCACACGCTCCAACTGCTTGGGAAAACAAAAAAGTGTTAATTTCTTTGAGCAACAAAGAAAGTCAAAAAGATGATGTTTTAAAAGTTGGAAAAACATTAAAAGATTTAGGCTTTACTTTGGTTGGAACACAAGGAACAGCAGATTTCTACAATACAAACGGAATTAAATGTGAACTTGTAAACAAAATTGGTGGTGGACGCCCAGATGTTGTTGATATGATTATGAACAAAGAAGTTTGTCTTGTAATCAACACTCCAAAAGCAAAACGCAACTATGCCGAAGACAGAAAAACAATTCGTAAAGTTTGCTTAAAATACAAAGTGCCTTATGTTACAACATTGGCCGGAGCTGTTGCCGCAGTTCAAGGAATTGCCGCAGTTAAAAACGGCCACGGTGGCGAAGGCGGAGTAAAATCATTGCAAGAATATCATAAATTGATTATTGAAAAATAAAAAAAGTGCTCGGGTGAAAAACGAAATTGCCCGAGCCACTTGCGCAAGACTTGCTTTGCAATTCTTGGTAAGCAACGCAACACAGTTACCCGAATGTCGTAATCAAAGATTGCGATGTTTGTTTTTTTTTATACTATTTTAAGATTTCTTCTATATCCTTCTTTAAAAAATTATGTAAATCTTCTTTTAATTTATTATATAAGGTCTCTGTAAGTGTAGTTGCATAATCTTCAGTTTGATTATTTTTAAGATTTTCCTTACAACCATATCTATCAAAAAGTTGCATAGGTTCAATTTGTAAATAATCAGCAATTTGTTCAATGGTTTCAGGAGAAGGAAAATATTTTCCATTTTCAATACTGTTTATATAGTTTGAACTTTTACCTATTTCCAAAGCTAAGTCTAGCTGCCTAACATTTCTTTCATTTCTAAAGTGTTTAAGGTTGTTTATAAAAACTTGTCTTAAATTTTCCATATTTATACTATGTCAAAGTTTTAAAATCTACGTACATATATATTGCGTGATTATTATTGATACAAACTTGACATACATTTAAAATAGATGTACAGTTATTTTGTATTTAAATGTGTCAACTTATAAAATCACGTTTATACACACTTTATAAATGTAGGAAAAAATAATGTATAAGAAGATTTTTGTTTTTTTTGTTCTGGTCATTTTTACGAATCTCCTTTTTTCTTATTCAGAAAAAAATGTGTGTGAAGTTTGTGATGGTTCTGGAATTATCAGATGTGATTATTGTAATGGACGAGGCAAGGTTATGGCACAACGGGGAAGCAATAAAAGTTCAAGGGAATTGAAGAAATGTAATCATTGTAATGGTAATGGAAATAGACGGTGTAAGTCTTGTGCCGGTAATGGTTGGTATAAGATTGAATATAACAATTTGCCAAAACAGCCGCACGAACACAAAAAAAGTCGTTATGCTTGTACAACTTGTAATGGTCGAGGAAATGTAGAATGTATTTCTTGCAGGGATAGTCATTTTGGTTCTGGCAAACAGATTTGTTATAAATGTTTGGGACAAGGATACAAAATTACAAATTTTTTGACAGGTGATAAAGAACTTTGTATTACTTGTCAAGGAGAAGGAAGTATTCCATGCTCAAAATGTGGTAGCGATGGACGCGTAGATTGTACTTCTTGCAACGGTATGGGGTACTTTGAGGAACGATAAAAGCTGCGTTAGCAGAAAAAATAAAGGAGGTTTTTGTGAAAAAAATTATTGTCGGAGGCATAAGTTTTTTATGTTGTTTTTTAATGTTTGCGGAAAAAAATCTTTATGGAAAAGAAAACTGTGAAAGAGTAATACCTAAAATACAGACTCTTTCTTCAGATTTGGAAGATAGCAAAAATGAACTTGGAGACAGTATAAAGAATTTTACAGAAACAGCAAATGAAATGGGGTCGGGTTCTGGTTTTTTTGGAGTTACTTTTGATCCATTAGGTACACAAAATATAATGTTTACTGCAAATTTTTCTCTTATAGGTGTTTGGGGTGCAGAAATTTCTGTTGGTTATAGTTTAAGAAAAGCATTTGCAATAGAAGTGGATCCTCTCAATTTTGCTTGGCAATTTCCAGTAGGTGAAAAAATGGCTTGGTCTATAGGTGTAGGTTGTCCTCTTATATTTACCCTAGGTAGTGATAATGATATTTTGGGTATAAAGCCTTGTGCGGATTTACGGTTCCATTTTTTTGCAAACCATGAGTATGGATTATCTTTTTTTGTTCGACCAGGCTATATAGTTGATTTTAATGATGGTAAAAGAAATAATGCTTTTTCTTGTGCTGTAGGAATAATGTGTCGTTTACCTAGTTCAATTATTGCGGAAGCTTTTGCAAGCGTTTTTTAAGTTTAAAAATTATTCCGTATGGAGTGATAATAAATTTATATTCAGAGATGAGTATAAAAACAAGAGGTTATTTATGAAAAAGAAAATTTTAGTTGGATTGCTTGTGTTAACAAGTGTTGTTGGACTTGCGTTTGCAGCTACGGGTATTTGTCAAAACTATTCAAAAGGAAATGGTCTTGTTGTAACAACTAAAGGAATGACGGGAAGATCTTCCACTGTTGTCACTATAAAGAGTACGGTTAATGAGGATATTACGATTACAAGTTTTTCTGTGTCCGGTGTAGGGTCTGATGCTTATACCTCTCCGGTAGGAACGGATATTTCTAAAAGGGGATCTATAACAGTAAAGGTTAGAGGTAGTAAGGTATCAGAAGATCAGATTTCTGTGACTGCACAGACATGTGATTAATTATAGAAAAGTGCTCGGGTGAAAAATGAAATTGCCCGAGCCGCTTGCTCAAGAGTTTCATAATAAGAAAATCTCAACTTATCAAAGTTGGGATTTTTTTTGTTTTAGCGGAGTTAGCCACCCCAGCAAACTGATGTGAGAACAAATTTTAAAATTTATTAAAAATGTCGTGAATAAGAATTTTCTATGCCAAGTTGTTGGCGATATTTTGCAATTGTGCGGCGGGAAATTTTTATTCCTTCTGAGTTTAAGATTTTTTCTAGTTTTGAATCTGACAAAGATTTTCCGTTAGATTGTTCTATATATTTTTGGATTTTTGATTTTATTACGGTAGAAGAAATTTGTTCATTTTCTTTTGTTAAAAGTCCGGATGCAAAGAAGTAACTTAAAGGAAAAATTCCCCATTCTGTTTGAATAAATTTGCTGTTTTTTTTGTTTGAAATTCTAGAAACTGTTGATTCGTGAATTCCTAAAAAATTTGCAATTTGAACTCTTGTTAATGGTTTTAAAAAATCAATTCCTTTTTCAAAAAAATCCAACTGATATTTTACAATTGCGCAACCTTGCAAAACCAAAGTAGATTCTCGGAATCGTAAATTATCAATAAAATCTTGAGCTTGGGAAATGTATGATTTTGAATTTTTATAGATTTCTGAGTTTTTGTTCATTCCTAGCAAAAGAGAATCATCAATTGTTAAATCTGGAAGTTCTTTTGAAGCATATCTAATTTGAAAGTAAAAATCAGAATCAGAAGAAACTAATCCTTTTGCAAAATTATCGGAAGGAATAGTACCGGGAACTTTTTCTATTTGCAAAACAATATCAGAAAAAAGATTTTCAGAAAAACTTGTGTCGTGGGAAAATCCTTGTGCGGGGCGGGGATTTAATTTTTTTATAAAATCAATGGCGTCAATTACCGCATCTTCAGTTAAAGGAATTGTATCAATCAAAAGTTCTGGAGCAAAGGCTTGTTTGTGCCATTTTATTTTGTAGTTTTGGATTTTTTTTAATATTACAGAAGGATTCATAGGATCCAACATATTTAAATTTCCATCCAAAATAAAAAGTGCCAAAGGTGGAGGATTTTTTTTGAACTTTGCCTGAACCAAAAGGCTTTCTTCCAGGGTTTTGCAACAAGTTCCAACAGGATCTAGCCGTTGAATAATTTTTATGCATTTATTCAGTAATTTTTTTGTGTGATTTGGATTATTAAAATCTAAAAGAGATTCTGGAGCCAACATTGAACCATAACAGCCATTTTGATCTAAGTTGTAAATGAGCCTTTGGGAAATTTCAAGTTCAGTTTGGGTAAGTGGCATGGAATTTATTTGGTGCAACAAATGTGATTGCAAAGATTCTGTGTAAGTTTCTTGATTTTCAATTATTGCTTGAAAAGCATCTGACGAAGCATAGTTTTTGTTATTTTTTTTATATTGAACTTTTACAAAGGGATTTTCTTGAACAAAATTTGCAATTTCTTGATTTAAATCTTCATTTGTCATAGACAAAAAAGACATTGCTTGAATCTGTTTTTGCGAGATTTTTTGGTGTTGAGTTTGAACTGTAACTTGATGTCTTCGCTGCTCAATATTTGCCATATAAATAATATAGAACGAAATTAAAAAAAAAGCCATTTTTGACAAAGCAAAAATGGCTTTTAAGTTCAATTTTTACAATTTATTTTTCTTGAATCTTATCTTTTTCTTTTTTGATTTTGTTATCAAGAACATCCATCATTTTGTTTAGAGCTGCTCCAAAGTCATAATCTAAACCTGTAACGTGAGCTTGTCCGCCCCAACGGAAGTTTACAGTTGTATCGAATGAATATTCTTTATCGTGTTTAATACGCATAATCAAATCTACGATTAAATCATCTGCGTATGCAATTCTTTTTAATTTTGTATCTATCATGTCTGATTGTTTTTGATCTAAAGTAAACCCTACTGCATTAATTGATGGTGTCATAATTTTCTCCTTGCGAAACATTTTTATCAAAACAAAAGTTTTAATGCCATGTTTCTAAATAATATAAATCCTGAATACTCAGAACCTTTAGTAAAGTATACTACTAGAATTTTGAAAAAACAAATTTTATTTTAGATAAGGATTGTTTTAATTTGAAAAGCATACTCATAAAATTAAATAATAGAATGTGTATGCTTTTTATATTTAGGGTTTAATACAAACCCTAAAAACGGCCGAGTCAATACCTTGAGCAAAGCGTGCATTGACCGGACGTATTTAGAGATTTATACAAACTCTAGAACGAAGTGAACTTCGAACAAAGCCTTTTTATTTTTTCACCAAATAATCAGCCACAGCTTCATAAGCTGGAATTGAAAGAGGATCTATAAATTTGTTAGAAGATAAAGGATTTGAAGAAAATCTTGCAATTACCATTTTTGCCACAGGATCAATATAAATTGCTTGACCATGAACACCTCTTGCCATAAAAGCACCGTGTTTGTTATTTGTCATCCACCACAAATTATGATAACTCCAACCTTTTAAACTTGGATATTCTCCACCTTTTTCAAATGCTTCCACAGAACCACCACCAAAAAGTTCTTTTGCTGCTTTTTTTGGAATTACCTGTTTGTGATTAATATAACCTTCGTTTCTAATCATTTCTCCCAAAAGAGCCATATCACGCAAATTCATATTCAATCCACCACCAGCAAAATCTTTTCCTGCACTATCAATTTGAAAAAAAGCATCGTAAGCGACACCCATTGGTTTCCAAACAAGTTCAGAAAGTAAATCTGCAACAGTTCGGCCCGTAACTTTAGAAATTAACCAACCAACAATTTCTGCATTTACAGTTTTGTATCCAAAAACTTCACCATGCTTTTGATTTTCTAGTTTTTGGACAGTAGGAAGATATTCATAATAAGATTTTGGACCTTTTGCTTTTTCAGAATGATACACATTTCCAGCATTAGAAAATTCCCAAATTTCTGCTTTTGGGTCATTATAATCTTCGCTATATTTAATTGCAGTTGTCATATCCAAAATTTGTTGAACAGTAGCACCTGCAAAACCAGAATTTGCCAATTCAGGAATATAAAATTCAATTGGTTTTTCAGGGTGAATCATTTTTTCTGCAATTAAAATTGTTGCCAAAAGTCCTGTTACCGATTTTGTCACAGACATTGCGGCGTGCAATCCGTCAGATTCCAAACCACCAAAATATTTTTCATACACAATTTTTTCGTTATGCATGATAATAATTCCGTCCACATAGTTTTTTTCCAAAGATTCAGCAAAAGTCATTGGTGAAGTGGAAGAAACATTCCAAGGCACAAAAGTTATTTCATCAATTTTTCGATCCAAATCGTATCTAAACTTGTATAAATCTGTTTTTGCTGCACTTACATTTCTTGTAGGAAAAAACTCACGCATGTGATTTACACTATAACGCAATGCCGGAAATTCAAAAAAACTTCCATCTTTTGCCGAAATAATTTTTTCTTTTTCAGGAGGAAATCCCATCATCCATTTTAATTTTTCTGGATCAGAGTCTTTTGCATTTAAAATAACATTTTGTTCCATACTTTTTTACCTCATTTTTTTTAAATAGTCTTACTTGGAAAATAATAATTGCAAAATCTCTAGTCAATAAAAAAAAATTATTCCACTTTTAAAATAATCTTTATTATATTCACAATATAAATATTTAAAAAATGAGGTGAATTATGAAAAAAAGCATTATTGTTTTGTTGATTTTATCTGTAACATCTTTTATGTTTGCAGATAAAAGAATTTCTCCAAAAAAAATACCCCAAAATGCGTTAGATTTTATTTCTGAACATTTCCCTTCGTCAAGAATCAGACATGTTGATATTGATGATGATTTGTATGAAGTAAAATTAGATTCTGGTGTAAAAATTGAATTCAACATTGATGGAACTTGGGAAGAAATTACTGGGCGTCGAGGACTTCCTACAACTATGCTTCCAGAAGCGGCCGTAGAATATCTTCTTAAAACTTATCCAAATGTGAATGTTGTAAAAATCGAACAAAATTACAACAATTTTTACGAAGTAGAACTTAAAAATGATTTAGAAATCTACTTTACACTTTCTGGCGAAATTATCAACGAAAAGTTTGATATGTAGATTATTGTCGTCCCCGTCTTATTCATCATTTTTCCGTAAACCACGAGGACGGCAAACATTAAGTTCTATATTTCCATTTTTATACAATTTCTTTATATATTTTGATTTTTTTCTGCCAAATATAGATGTAAAATGAACTTATGGAAAATTTTTATACAACATCATCAGATAAAATCACAAGACAATATTTTGATTCATTACTATTAGAAGCTCGATATTTAGACAGTGCAATTCCTTCTACAAGTTTTTCCCTTTTTGGCAAGGATTTTTCAACGCCAATTATGACGGCCGCTCTTTCTCACCTTCACAACACCGCCGAAAACGGAATGATTGTTTATGCAAAAGCTGCAAAACTAAGCGATGCGGTTCATTGGGTTGGTATGGGAGAAGATTCCGAACTTGAAGAAATTGTAAAGACAGGAGCGGCTTCAATAAAAATTGTAAAACCTCACGCAGAAAACAAAGAAGTTTTTAGAAAAATTGAACATGCCGAAAAATCTGGTTGTTTTGCAGTTGGAATGGATATTGATCATTCTTTTGCTGGCGACGGAAACTTTGACAATGTTTTGGGGCTTCCAATGGCTGCAAAAAGTTTTGACGAACTAAAGGATTTTGTTCAATCAACAAAATTGCCATTTATTGTAAAAGGGGTTTTGTCTGTTCAAGATGCAGAAAAATGTGCAAAAGCTGGCGTTAAAGGAATTCAAGTTTCTCATCATCACGGAATTATGCCTGCTTCCGTTCCGCCACTTATGATTTTGCAAGATATTCGCAAAGCCCTTGGTCCTGATTTTCCAATTTTTATTGATTGTGGAATTGAAAGCGGCCTTGATGTTTATAAATGTTTGGCTCTAGGTGCAACTGCCGTTTCTGTTGGTCGCCATTTAATGCCACTTCTTAAAAAAGGCCAAGAAACTGTTAGCAAACGAATTAACGACATGAC
>JAGARY010000006.1 GCA_017622055.1 Treponema sp.
AAAATTAATTTCTATAAAATTTTCATAATGATTTTTAGCAAATTCGCGTACAATAAAAGTTTTTCCAATTTGACGAGCACCTTTTATGAGTAAACATTCATTTTGTTTTGTTTTCTTCCAGTTTTCTAGAAAATTAAAAGCTTTTCGTTCTAACATAATTAAATTATGCATATTTTTAGATATATTTTCAAGAAGAAATTGCATATTCTTAGATATATTTTTAGATGTAATTTGCATAAATTTAGATATGTTCAATAATCGAAATTTATGGCATAATTTAAATTCAAAATTAAAGGATTTTTCATGGAAGAAATCTCTGCCACAAAAAACGTTGGATTTGTTTCTGCTGACTATGTATTTTCTCAATCTGCAATGCAAAATAATAAAACTCCAGAAAAATCTTACTACAAAATCCACGGAATTTTGCTTGATATTCGCGAACTCATGATTCACCACGCAAAATCAAATCAAAAAATCGCTAAACTGGAAAAAGCGATTATGGGATAAAATTACAAAGTTTTTCAGTTGAAAAACTTGAATAAACTGTACTTTCTGGGTAAAACTAACTTGAAGAAATGGTATAAAATGGAGAAGTTCAGGTGCAAAGATTATTCCAGTTGAAGTAAAATCTTCTGCCAACAAAAATCATGAATCAATAGATGTTTTTTGTGAAAAGTATTCAAGTCGTATAGGTAGACCTTTGCTTATTTCTCAAAAAGATGTAGGTAACGAAGGACAGCTTATGTTAAAACCGATTTATATGTTATCTTTTATTTTAGAAGATTTATAAATATAAAATAAATCAATCATCCTGTAAATCAAAAGGAGCCCCCATGCTAAAAATCTACTGTTATCCACGTTGCACAACTTGTCAGCGAGCAACAAAATATTTGGACGCAAAATCTGTGGAATATGAATACATCAACATCAAAGAAAATAACCCAGACAAAGAAACTTTGCGTTTTCTTTGGCAAAAAAGCGGCTTAGACTTAAAAAAGTTTTTTAACACCAGCGGTATTTTGTACAGAGAAATGGAACTTTCCAAAAAACTTTCTTCAATGTCTGATGAAGAAAAACTTGATTTACTCGCCACCGACGGAATGTTGGTAAAACGGCCAATTTTGGTTACAGAAAAAGCTGTCCTTGTGGGATTTAAGGAAAGCGAGTGGGAAGGGGAGGTGTAGTTTGAAAGCCCACTACCACCTTCCAGGTCTTTTCGAGTTTTACGAATTGTACAAAATCTTTCTTCCTCTTTACCGTGAACATCCTGAATATTTTTATGATTGGTGTGATATTGCCTCAATTTACGGCTCTCCAGAGGATTGTCTTTGGGGCGGCGGAAGAACTGGTTTTGGAACTGCGGATGCAAAAGACGTTCTTGATTTGATGAATGAATACAAGATTTCGCCCCGTTTTACTTTTAGCAATTCCCTATTGCGTTCCGAACATCTTTTAGACAAAAAATGTAATCGCCTTTGCAAGGTTTTTTGCGATTCAAAAGTTTCTGTTGGTATAATTGTTCATTCTGATTTGTTGTTGGATTATCTAAAAAATCAGTTTCCGCAATTTTATTTTGTTTCTTCCACCACAAAGGTTTTAACAGATTTTTACGATTTTGAAACTGAACTTAATCGAGCGGATTTTTCTTACGTTGTTCCAGATTTTCGTTTGAATAAATCTTTTGAAAAATTGGCTGGGCTTTCCCAAAATCAAAAAGACAAAACCGAGTTTTTATGTAATGAATGTTGCAATTTTTCTTGCACAGAGCGCAAAACCTGTTACCAAAACGTAAGCCGCAAAAACCTTGGAGAAGAAGTCCTTAGCCACAAATGCACCGCCCCAGATTCCCAAAAAGGCTACAGATTTTCTTCTGCAATGAAAAATCCCGGTTTTATTGGCATTGACGACATACAAAAAATCTACATTCCAATGGGATTTTCCAACTTTAAGATTGAAGGTCGCGGGCTTGGAAGCGCCATGGTTTTGGAGTTTTTGCTTTATTATTTGGTAAAGCCAGAATGCCAGATTGTTGTGCGGGAAGAAGTTTATTTAGACGGAATGTTAGATTTGTTTTAGTGTTTTTTTGTGGCGGGGAGGGAAATAACGTTTACAAAACGAATGTATAGAAATACACTTCTAAAACTTGGCGACGGAATAAAGCAAAAAATCAGCGATATTTATGATTTTAATTCCTTCGTAGGAATAGATTTCGTGTTTTGTTCTTGCAATCAGAATTTTTGGGTATGCATCTTTTATATTTAGTAAAGGTGAAACTTCGCGATTAAAAGTTTCTGTAGAAGAAATATCATCGCTTACTTGAATGTAAAGTTTTTGATTCTGTTTTATAGCAACAAAATCAATTTCTTTTTTATACAAAACTCCCGTGTAAATTTCATAACCTCTACGTAATAATTCTATGGCAACAATGTTTTCATAAACTCTGCCAAAATCCATATTTTTTGTACCAAGAATTGCATATCTAAAAGAATGGTCTGCAAGATAATATTTATCTTGACTTGCAAGATATTTTTTGCCACGAATGTCATAACGTCTAACTTTATAAAATGCAAAAGCATTGCAAAGATAAGTTAGATATGAACCGATTGTTTTATTATTTCTATTTCTTAAAATCAATAAAATTTCAATTTTGAGTAATATAAAATGTTTTTATTTCTCAAAATTGAAATATTTTTAAAATTGAGAAATAGAATTGTATTTAAAAAAAAAATCAACTTTATCCCAACACCTTCCCACACAAAAAATCAATTGCATTTACAGATTTTATTCCTTCATAGTCTTTGTTAAAATCCTTATCAAGGGTAATCAAAAAGCAAGGATATTTGTCTTTTAGTTTTCTAAAAGGGCGGAGCTCCCGTTCTAGTGTTTCTGTGTTTTTGACAGTTTCTGCCACTTGAATATAGGCAATTTCATTTTGATTTTTTATTACAAAATCAATTTCTTCGTTATCGGCTTTTCCTGTGTAGATTTGGTATTTGCGGCGTTTTAGTTCCAAAAAAATTAGGGTTTCTAAAATGTGGCCAGAATCAATGTTTCGGTAGCCTAAAAGCGTGTTTCGCAATCCTGTGTCGGTTATGTAATATTTGCAAAGTGATTTTAAGATTTCTTTGCCTT
>JAGARY010000058.1 GCA_017622055.1 Treponema sp.
ACCTGATACTTTCATTACTGTCTTATGATATTCTTCCTCTGTTAAATTCAAAGATTGAGCAATTTCAGCATCTGTAGCAGGACGCCCTAATCTTGATTCCAAAGAAACAATTGCATCTTCAATTTCCCGAGATTTTTGTCTAACCGAACGAGGAACCCAGTCAATTTTTCTTAATTCATCAAAAATGGAACCTCTAATTCTAGTAACCGCATAAGTTTTAAACTTTACGTTATTTGAAATATCATATTTTTCTATTGCATCAAGAAGTCCAAATTGTCCGAATCCTACTAAATCATCAAACTCTACACTTTTAGGCATACCAGATGCAACTTTTCCAGCTACATACTTAACAAGAGGCATATATTGTCTAATAAACTTATCTCTTAAAACTGTAGATTTTGTCTTTTTAAATTCGTTCCAAAGTTCGTCTTCTTCTTTTTCGTCATTTATTGGCATATATCCACCTTTCTAACTTGATTCCTGTGATAACACAGAACTAATTGCTTTTGCAATAAGTCCTGTATCTGGCATATCTCCAACAAAACTGTCAGATTTTCTATTTGAACTTGTATATGAAGGTTCAAATCCATTATCAGTATCATTTTCATCATTATTGCTATGACTTACATTTTCATCCATAGCAGCAAAACTTGACATTTCTGGTAATACGTCAAGTTCATCAGAATTAGTTTCATTTGTTGTTGCACTTGAAATATTTCCATCAGAATTATTAGAAACATTATTTGTGCTAGCACCAGAAACAGCTTCAACACTAGAAACATTTTGGGGAGATTCAAAATCTCGTAAAGGAACAAATCCAGAGTTTTCATTTTCGTTTTTTGTAGTTTGATTATTTGGCGAATAATCAGATTCATTCAACATTTGTCTATTTGAACCAACAAAAAATGAATTTTCACTCTGTTTTGGCGCTAACTCTTCATCTTGAATTACTAAATCTACTATTTTTCCTTTTGTATTATTTTCTTGCACAGAAGAATTAGTTCCATCTTCTCCTGAAAGCTCATTTGTTGAATCATCATCTAAAAATTTTGAAAAAACAAAAGAAATAACAAAGCCCAAAAGAGCAAATACTAAAAGAAATATTATAGCTTTTACAAATATAACTAAAAAACTAGAATGGGAGAATAAACCAAATACAAATGAAATTAAAAATCCAAAAATTGCAAAATAGAGAATTGATTTAAAATTTCGCATTTTTACCTCCCACTAAAAAATACATATCTATTTTACTATATAATGAAAAAAAACGCCAATATATTTTTATTTTCTTTTTCAATTCTAGTAAGATTTTCTTTTTCCTAAGAATTTCTTTAAGAAACTAGCAACTCCTTCACTATATTCAGGCTCTGTTTTTTCAATTTTACCAACAATATGTTTTAAACAAACTGCAGGTTTTGAAGTAGGATTCACCACCATAAAAGGTTTTTGTCTAATTACAGAAGCTTGAACAATTGGGTCTTCAAAAACACAACCTAAATATTCCACTTTGTAATTTAAGAATTGACCAACAATATTTATAATTCTTTCAGAAATTCTTTTTCCTTCTTCTACAGAATGTACTCTATTTACAACTAATTTCAAGTTTACAGTTCTATCAACAATTTCTGTTGTAATAATTTTTATAATTCCGTATGCATCTGTAATTGCAGTTGGTTCTGGAGTTGTTAAAACGTAAACTTCATCTGCAGCGGCCACAAATTGTAAAACGTTATTTGCAATACCAGCACCTGTATCAATAATAATTATATCAGCATTTCCTAATGAGCTAAATTGTTTTGCAAAATACTCAAGTTCTTCAACGCTAAGATTTGCAATTTTAGAAAAACCATTAGCACCAGCAATGAATTTAATTCCGAATTCAGTATCCATAATGATTTCTTTCATTGACTTTTTCTTGTTGATAACATGCATCAAATTATATTGAGGAACAATATTAAGCAAAACATTAACATTTGCCATTCCCAAGTCCCCATCAATAAGGATTACTTTTTTTCCTAATTGAGCATAGGCAATGGCCATATTTACAGCAAAGTTACTTTTTCCAACTCCACCTTTTCCACTAGTAATTGCAATAATTCTAGTTTTATGTTCATTTTTCATCATTTCTTTGAGTTCGTTTAATTGTTCTTCCATAATTATTTTTCTCCAAATTTATCTTCAAGATGAATTCTATCAACTTCGAATCCGTCTAATCTTTTTATAATATCAATTACATCAGCTTTATGAATATCACGAGGAATTCCTTGACCATCTGTAATATATGAAATACTTTTATGTTTTTCCCATAAAACACTAATTACGTTTCCAAATTGATTTGTTTCGTCAGCTTTTGTAATAATAACTGAATCATAAGCAAAAGGTTCGTAATTTCTAAAAATGTTGATTAAGTCTGATGTTTTAGTTGTAGCGCTAACTGATAAATAAACATCAGCATTCATTTTTACATCTAAAATTCGTTTCATATCTGCAATATGTTGAGAATCGTTTGGACTGTATCCACTTGTATCAATAAAAATATAATCAACATGATTTTTATTTTCTTCGTACAATTGTTGAACATCAGCAGCGGACTCAGCTTTTTTAACTTCTTCACCAAGAATTTCACCAACTCTCTTTAATTGTTCCAAAGCACCAGCTTTCATAATATCAATTGTAATTATGCACAAAGAAGGTCTAGGTTCATTATTCTTTTTGGCATCCATAATTGTATTAGAAGCAATTTTTTCAATTGTTGTAGTTTTTCCAACACCAGTAGGACCAACAATTATATAAACGTGAGGAGGTCTAAAAAACTTTTGTTGTTTTATTTCGATTGATTCTGCAATCCAATCAACAACATAGCGTTCAACAAGTTTAAAATCGTTTAATTCTTCCAAAGAAAAAGTTGTTCGAATTTTTTCTTCAATCATTTTTATATAAGAAAAAGAAAATTCATTTTGTTGTAAAATTTCTTGGATTTTTGTTATAGTTTCGTGCTGGTCAGACATTGAATGAGAATAAGATTTTAGTTCGTTTGTAACTTGTTTTTTAAACTCTTCCATTGTCTTATTCATTTCTTTAATTTGAGAAGTTAATAAAGTTGTATTATTCGCTTGTAAAATTGCTTGTCTATTTTGTTCTAATTCATCTTCTTCAGTTCTATTGTGAATAAAATAATTATCTGGGTTATAAGATTTTCTGTAAGGAACATATCGAACAACTTTTATTGGTCTTCTAAAAAGATGAAAAGGACCATAATTTTCAAAATCGTCTTTTTGGTCAATTATCTTATAATCATGGCGATATTCTTTCCATAGTTTTTCTTTACATTCTTCATAAGAGATTCCAGTTACAGTTTTTACATCACTTTCGGTCATCATAATACAGTTTTTTATTTCCTCCCATTTTTTATATTCACAAAACTAATTTTCATCAGCTAATTCGCCAATTATTTCAACACTTATTGCATTACCTGCAGCAAACACTTCCGATTCAGATAACACAACAATTCCAGGCATTTCACGTTCTAATGACTGATATACTAGTTGTCTAATTTGTGTAACACACAAAATTATTGGTAAATAACCTAATTGTTGAACATTCTTCATTGTTCTATCAACACAAGTTAACCATCTTCGTCTATCTACAGGATCAAAAGCAACATAAGGTGTTGAACCATCTGGCGGATAATAAGCATGTTCTGCTATTAATTCAGATAATTCAGG
>JAGARY010000059.1 GCA_017622055.1 Treponema sp.
GATTGCTGGTTTGGAAGACATTTCTGAAGGTAAACTTTACATCGACGGTGTAGAAATGAACGATGTTCCACCAAAGGATCGCGATATTGCGATGGTATTCCAGAACTACGCTCTTTATCCACACATGACTGTATATGATAACATGGCATTCGGTCTTAAAATCCGTAAAATGGATAAAGCAGAAATTGATCGTCGTGTTCGCGATGCTGCAAAACAACTTGACCTTACACAATACTTAGATCGTAAACCAAAGGCTCTCTCTGGTGGTCAAAGACAGCGTGTTGCTGTAGGACGTGCTATCGTTCGTAATCCAAAAGTATTCTTGTTCGACGAACCTTTGTCAAACTTGGATGCTAAACTTCGTGTAACAATGCGTTCTGAACTTGCTTCATTACACAACAGATTACAAGCTACAATGATTTACGTAACACACGACCAGATTGAAGCTATGACACTTGGTACAAAAATCGTTGTAATGAAAGACGGATTTATCCAACAAATTGGTGCTCCATTGTACTTGTACAATAACCCAATTAACAAATTCGTTGCAGGATTTATTGGTACACCTCCAATGAACTTCTTAACAGTAAAAGTTCTTGAAAAGAACGGAAAAATTGTTTGTGATGAAGGTTCTTTTGAAATTAACCCAACTGACGAACAAGCTAAATATCTTAAAGATTATGTTAACAAAGAAGTATCTTTCGGTATTCGTCCTGAAGATTTAACTTATGTTGACAAACCTGCAGGTAAAGATGATATGCAGATGAAAATTACAAACAAGGAACCACTTGGTGCTGAAACACACCTTTACCTTGTTTCTAACAAAGGACAAAGCATTATTGCTAAAACAACAGCAAATGCTGAATTCCGCTTAGGTGATTCTGTCAATGTAGTTCCAGATATGACAAAAGCTAAGTTCTTTGCTATGGACGAAGATGAATTGAATATCTGTGATCAAATTGAAAAGAAATGGTAATTTAATTAGTTAATTACTAGTATTTCTTTTATATAAAGAAGAATTGTGGTTTTCCGCAATTCTTCTTTTTTTTTATATTTAGGGTTTATTACAAACCCTAAAAACGGACGAGTCAAGGCCTTGAGCAAAGCGTGCCTTGACCGTACGTATTTTGAAATAGTTTTTTTAATTGTAGTTTATTGTTTATACGAATATCATATTAAGTAAAATTATTTGTTATAATAATAAAATTTACTTAAAATACTTTAAAGTTTAGTTTTCATTTTATATAATATAGCAATAGTTTTTTTGGAGGATATATGAAAAAGATTATTGCTGTTTTAGCTTCTTTTGTCTTATCAATGAGTGTTATTTCTGCTCAAGTTTTAAAAAGTTCTGGAATTAATCATACTTTGTGGACTGGCTTTGGTGCTCCTTTAGATTCTGTAAGAAATGATGATAGAGCATATTTTCATTATTACGGTTTAATTGAAACTTTACAAGCAAGAATTGATATTGGTAAATTTACAGTTGAAGGTATGTTGAATTGGGGTGCTTTGACAAACTGGGATGGTAGAAATTTTACTTCTTTAACATTTGCAAATACAAGATTGAATCCATTTTGGTATACAAATCATAATGATCAAGGTGGTTGGTGGACAAATGGTGAAATTGATGGGTATTATGTAAACTTTTTATTTCATCCATTTGAAGGTTTTGATGTAGGTATGGGAACTCGTCTTGAATGGAAAATTGGACCTGCTCCTTCTAGTCTTGGTAATTTTTGGCAGCCTTATGCTCACGTTATTCAAGGTGGTTTAAAAGATGCTGTTCCAGGTGGTGCTGATGTTGCAGGTTATGCTTATTATGCAAATACATATACAGGTTGGTACAATGGAAATACAAAAGCCTCTTTAGGACTTCGATATAGATATAAAGATTTTTTGGAAGTTGGTTTGACAATTCCTTCTGGGGTTACAACTACAGCTCCTTTATTTAATTTTGCTTTTATGATTCATCCAATTGAAGCTTTTTCTGCAAGTGTTGCTTATGAAGGCGTATTACAGGGAAATGGTAATTTTTATACTGGACTTTCTTTGTATTTGAGTAATTTTATTCTTGATGCATATCTTGGAATTAATGGAATTGGTGGTGCTGATAATGATTCAAGATTCGGAACTGGGGCCGCTATTACATGGAGTTTTCCTAAAGTTGGCATTACTATTCGTCCTGAAGTTGGATTTACTTTCTGGGAAAATGTTGATTACACAGCATCATTTTATTTTGGTGGTCGTTTAGACTTTGAAATTACAAAGCAAATTATTTTGGGAGCTTGGTCTTCTTGTGCTTGGGGTTCATATAATCGTCAATGGGACAAATTAAATAATGATTGGTTTGGTGGTTTTATCTTTGATATTCGACCAGATATTACATTTGCGTTTAACAATCATCATTCTTTGTCTATTTTCTTTGATTATCAAAATAGAACAAGATTTGACAATGTTGTAAGAGATACTTGGGCAGCTGGATTCTACTGGACATATAAATAATTTTATTTTTGTTTTAATGGTGATGACATAATGGATAATTTTTTTGTCATCACCATTTTTATAAAATTTCTTTTATGTAATTCAAATTTTTATAAATCTTTTCTGTCATTTGTTTTATGTCTTCTGTTGGTTGAATCTTATCTGGAATCATAATAACTTTTAGATTTGCCGCAAAAGCACTTTTTATTCCATTGGGACTGTCTTCTACAGCAATACAATCTTCTGGTTTTAGATTAAGTGATTTTATTGCTTTTTGGTAAATTTCTGGATTTGGTTTAGAGTGATTAACCATATCTCCTGTTGTGATTGTTTCAAAAAAATCAATTAATCGGGCATTTGTTAATTGTCTTTTTACAGATTCGTATCTTGTTGACGATGCAAGAGCTATTCTGTAATTTTTTTCTTTTAGGTATTCAAGTATTTCTTTTGCGTATGGCATTAGTGGAATGCCTTGTTCAAATTCAATTTTATGAAAATATTCTGAAGTTTTTGTAAGAAAATTTTCGGCATTAAAATCTTGTCCAAAATATTGTTTTAAAATTAACATTGTATCGGTTTTATTTGTTCCACGACATTTGTTTATGGTATCATTATTATCAATTAAATTAAAATCTTTTAATGCCATTTGCCATGTTTTGTCGCAAATTGTTTCGGTATCTAACAAGATTCCGTCCATATCAAAAATAACTGCTTTTATGTTTTTCATAAAATTATAATACTATTATGGAGTTTTATTTGCAATAATGATATAATTTTATTGTTATGAAAAAGATTCTTCTTAGTTTAATTTTTGTTTTTGGATGTTTGTTTTGTTATTCTCAAGATAAAACAATTTATTTATGGCGAAACGTAAAAGGTATGGAAAAACAACCTTCTGTAATGCATATTCATGAACCAAAGGAAAATAAGACAAAAACTGCGGTGATTGTTTGTCCTGGTGGAAGTTATCATCATTTGGGGCTTTATAATGAAGGATATTGTTCTGCTAAATGGTTTTCTGAAAATGGTATTACTGCTTTTATGTTAAAATATCGCTCAAATGAAAGTTTGTATAATCATCCTGCTATGTTGGAAGATATTCAACGTGCAATTCAAATTGTTCGTGAAAATGCAGATGAATTTGGAATTGATGCTTCGAAAGTTGGTGTAATTGGGTATTCTGCTGGAGGACATTTAGTTACTATGGCAGGGGAGTTTGGAGAGCGTTTTAACGAACTTGAAAAATTAGGAATAGAAACAGCTGTTTCTTTGCGTCCAGATTTTGTAATGCCAATTTATCCTGTAGTTTCTATGCAAGATGATATTTCACATAAGTGGTCAAGACGTAGTTTGCTTGGAAAAAATCAAACTCAAGAGAGAAAAGATTTATTTTCTATGGAACTTCAAGTGCCAGATAATATGCCACCTACATATATTGTTGTTTGTAAGGATGATAATGTTGTAGATTATAATAATTCATTGCGTCTTTATGATGCTTTACTAGCAAAAAATATTCAAAATTGTGAACTTCATGTGTACGAGTGGGGAAAACACGGATTTGGTATGCTAAATGGTCCTTTTATGAAAGAGTTCAAATGGAATGAACCTTTACTTGAATGGATTAAAAAAATTGGTATGTATGATTAATAACACAAAAAAGAGCGTCATGTTTTTATTACGCTCTTTTTTGTGGTTATTTTATTTTTAATGCTTCTTCTAAAACTTCAGAAATATTAGATACTGGTACGAATCTAATTCCTGCTTTTACATTTTCTGGAATATCATCTAAATCTCTTTCGTTTGCTTTTGGAATAATAATTGTTTTTATTTTATTCCGTTTTGCAGCAACAGTTTTTTCTCTTAATCCTCCAATTGGTAAAACTTGACCTGTTAATGAAAGTTCTCCTGTCATTGCAAGGTTTGGTTTGATTGTTTTGTTCCATAAAAGGGAAGTGAAAGTTGTTGCCATTGTAATTCCTGCACTTGGTCCATCTTTTGGTGTTGCACCTTCTGGAATGTGCAAATGAATTGTGTTTTCTTCAAACCATTTTGGTTTTACTTTACCTTTTTCAATTGCAAATTTCTTTGCCCAGTTAAAAGCAATTTGGCTAGATTCTTTCATTACATCTCCCATTTGTCCTGTAAGAATTAATCCTTGCTTGCTTGCAAATGAAGTTGCTTCTAGTAAAAGTGTGTCTCCACCCATACTTGTCCAAGCAAGTCCAATAGCTGTTCCTGGAATTTTTGCTGTTTTTATTTCAGATTCATCAAAACTTGGTTTTCCAAGGTAATTAAACAAATCTGGAGAATCAATTGTAAGTTGTTTTGATAAAATTGATTCATCTTTTAAAATTTTTTCTTCTTTATTTCCATCATTATTTTCAGTTTGCTTTACAGCAGAAGCTTCGTAATCTTTAATTAATTGTGTTACAATTTTTCTGTTGATTTTATCAAGACATTTTTCGTAATGTCTAACACCAGCTTCTCGTGCATATTCTTGAGCTATTGTTAAAAGTGCATTTTTTGTATATTTAACTTGATTTTTCTTTAATCCATTTTTTTCTAGATTTTTTGGAATTAAATATTTTTTTGCAATTTCGAGTTTTTCTTGGTCGATGTAGCCAGAAAGTTGAATAATTTCTGCACGGTCAAGAAGAGGGGAAGGAATTGAATCAAGTGTATTTGCTGTTAAAATAAAGAAAACATTAGAAATGTCAAATGGCAAATCTAAATAGTTATCTCTAAAAGTAACATTTTGTTCAGGATCTAAAACTTCTAGTAATGCAGATGCTGGGTCCCCATTATGACTTGAACCCATTTTATCAACTTCGTCAATCATAAAAACAGGGGAGTTGCTTTTTGTAATTTTAAGTCCTTGAATTATTTTTCCAGGCATAGCACCAATGTATGTTCTTCGATGACCTTTGATTTCAGCTTCATCTCGCATGCCACCAACACTAAATCTATAAAAAGGTTTATTCATAGATTTTGCAATAGAATGACCAACTGAAGTTTTTCCTACACCAGGAGGTCCAACTAAAATTAAAATAGAACCTTTTGAATCTTTTTTCATTTTGCGAACTGAAAGATATTCAACAATTCGTTTTTTCACATCATCAAGGCCAAAATGATCTGCTTCTAGAATTTTTTGAGCTGCTGTGATGTCATATTCTTCAAATTTTTCTTCTTTCCAAGGAAGAAGAGTTACTAATTCCAAAAAGTTTCTTGTTCCAATATATTCTGAAGAATTAGGATCCATTAATGAAAATTTTGAAAGTTCACTTTCTACAGTTTCTTTAATTTCCCCTTGGAAATTTAATTCGTCAATTTTTGTTTTATATTTTATGTAGTCAGTTTTATCGCCGTCTGCAGTTTCTCCAAGTTCTTCTTGAATACTTTTCATTTCTTCTCTTAAAAAGTATTCTCGTTGATTTTTTTCAACTCTATTGTTAATTTCTGCTTGGATTTTTTTCTGAACTCGCAATAATTCTTGTTCTCGTTTTATGAAAACTAAAACTTGTTCCATTCTTTGGCGAATATTTGTCATTTCAAGAACTTTTTGCTGATCTTCTGGTTCAACATTTAAAATTGAAGCAATAAAATCGGCAACTTTTCCTGGGTTATCAATATTTACCATGTTTAAGCGCATTTCTTCAGAAAAAAGAGGATTATTTTCGCTTACTTCTTTCATTTCGCTTATAATTGCACGAGTTAAGGTTTTTACTTCAAAAGTATCGCTTTCTTCGTCTTCTAAATATTCTACTGCAGCAGAAATTGGAAGTGAATTATGTAATGATTTTCTAATTTTGAATCTTTTAATTGTAGAAATAAAAATGTTAATTCCGCCATCTGGTAAATTTACTTTGCGAATTATTCTAGCGGCTGTTCCAATTTTGTACAAATCTGAAATTGTAGGTTTTTCAACGTCATTTTTAATCATTACAATTCCAATGAATCCGCCTTGTTCGTATGCTTCATCAACAATTTTAATATCGTCTGATGAATTGAGCATTAATGGTGTAAAAATGTTAGGAAAAATTGGTCTTCCCTGTAGTGGAATAATGTTTAATCTTGACGGTAACAATTTGTCTGTTGGAATGATTGAGTTTTCAATAATATTATCGTTATCTTTTGCCATATAATAAATATAACGTTTTATTTGTTGCCGTTCAAGTTAAATCAATTTTTTGAAAGAGATGCCGAAACAAAGATTTCGTCTTGGAACCAATCAATTAATAAAGAGAAAATTTCTTCGGAGTATCCTTCTGATGTTGCTTTTATTTTCCAAACTGTACCAGATTTTAGTTCATCAAGATTTATTGTATCTAAAGTTTTCCATTCGTTATTTATTAGTACTGAAAAAATTGTTTGAGTTGTGATTTCATTTCCTGTTTCGGCATCAAATGCTGATGGTCTAATCTTAATTGAACGAACCATATTTTTTAAGAAATCGCATTCCAAAATTGCATTTTCATCTGTTACAGAAAATGATTTCCACCAAACATAAGGACCTACTACAACTTTTGCCCTATAATCTCCAGGTTTTAAATATACTGTATTTATTGTATATGTTTTATTTTTTGCTGCTGGTCTAGATACTTCTAATTCTGAGTTACTTGGGATGAATTTATCAATGAATCTGCTTCCTTTTACAAAAAATGTTCTTTCGCTGCCATTAACTTCTGGAATTTCATCACCGTCATTTTCAAAAAAGAAAACTTTTATTGGTAAGTCCATGTTTGTTGAAAGTGATTTTGGCATTTGCATTTCAATTTTTATTTGTGTATACCAAGGAGATAAAATTGTTTTGTGGATTAAGCCAACCTTCCATGCAGAAACAAATAATAAAATTGCAGAAATTGCTGAAATAGAAATGATTTTTATTCTTTGTTTGATTTTATCTTTTGGTTCTAGATTTTTAAATTCATAAGTGTTTTTTGCTAAAACAGCTTTTGCTATCTGAACTCTTAATTCATGGGTGTCGTAATGTTTTAAATATTTTTTTACTTCTTTTAAAACAGAATCTATGTTTTGATATCGATTTTTTGCTTTAGGTTTAATCATTTTATTGATTAATTTTGCAATTTTTTTAGGAATTGTTTTGTCAATTTTTCTAGGATTTATATATTTTCCTTTTTTGATTATGTTTAATGTTTCAATTGAAAATGTTCCAGGATAAGGTTTTGTTCCTGTTACCATTTCGTAAAGCATAATTCCTAGTGCATAAATATCTGCACGATTATCTACATTTGCACTGTCTTCAAATTGTTCTGGTGGCATATAGGCTGGAGTTCCAAGAGCTACACCAGTTTGGGTAAGATTATTTTCCTTTTCTTCGCTGTCGCTGGCAATTCCAAAATCTGCAAGTTTAATTTCTCCGCGCTTTGAAATTAATATATTTCCAGGTTTTATGTCTCTGTGAACAATATCTTTTGAGTGAGCGTATTTTAATGCAAAACAAGCGTCTTGCATAAATAGCATTGCAATTGGGCAGGGGAGAGAAGTTTGTTTTTTTATTAATCCATCCAAAGCAAGACCGTCAACAAGTTCTTCTACCATGTATCTGTAGCCAGCTTCTGTAAAATAATCAAAAAGATGAACGATGTAAGGACTTTGTAAATCTAGCAAAATTTGTGCTTCTTTTTTAAAGCGTTCTGCATTTCCACTTTTTCCACGGGCAGTGAGTTTTTTTATGATTACATAGCGTTTTAAAGATGGATGGA
>JAGARY010000060.1 GCA_017622055.1 Treponema sp.
GAAGAACTGATTGCACAAGTAGAAGCTGTGCTTGAAAAAAAAGAAAACTAGATGTTGATAGATATTGCCACGCGGATTCGATTTTCCTAACGGAAAATATAGGGAGGAATGAAATGCTGGAAATGAAGAAATATAAGTTGAGTGAGATAGCTTCCTTTATTGGAAGTGGAATGACACCTTTACGAAGCAATGAAAATTATTGGAACTCAAAAGATTATCCATGGCTAAAAACAGAACAGCTTGGTGAATATCAGATATTTGATACAAGTGAATATATATCTAAAGTTGCATTGGAAGAAACTAATTTAAAACTATTTCCCAAAAATACACTTTCAGTTGCAATGTATGGAGAAGGAAAAACCAGAGGTAATGTATCTATTTTAGCAGAACAAATGACCACAAACCAAGCTTGTTGTAACATAATTGTTGATAACAAGTTTGCTAATTATAAATTTGTTTATTATTGGTTGAAAAATAGTTATTATAAGTTGCGTTCTCTTTCATCAGGAATTAGGAACAATCTTAATTCTGAAGATATAAAAAAATTTGAGATAAATCTTCCTTCTCTTCCAACTCAACAAAAAATCGCAGCAGTTCTTTCTTCCCTCGACGACAAAATCGCCCTAAACAAAAAGATAAACGCAAAGTTAGAAGCAATGGCAAAACGCTTGTATGATTATTGGTTTGTGCAGTTTGATTACCCTGACAAAAATGGTAAGCCATACAAAACAAGTGGCGGCAAAATGGTTTGGAATGAAGTCCTCAAACGAAAGATTCCTAAAGGCTGGGAAGTTGTAGAAATGAGTTCTGTTATAAAACAGATTAATACAGGGTTGAATCCACGAGATAATTTTATACTTGGAAATGGAAAAATAAAATATGTCACAGTAAAAAATCTAACAGAAGAAGGGCATATTGATTTTTCAAATTGTGATTTAGTAAATTCAGAAGCACAGAAAATAATTCATGAGCGTTCACAGATTCAAAAAGGTGATATTCTTTTTGCAAGCATTTGTCCATTAGGACGTTGTTATTTAATTCAAGATTCACCTGAAGATTGGGATATAAATGAGTCTGTGTTTTCAATACGGCCAAATATTGACAAAATTACATCAGAATTTCTGTATACACTTTTACGGGAGGCATACTATGTAAAAAAAATGACCCAGAAAGCAACAGGTAGTATTTTTAAAGGCATTAGAATTAACGATATTGAAAAAATAGAAATTGTTCTTCCTCCAAAAGAAGTTATTAACGCTTTCTCCAAAAAAACATTGCCAATTTTCAATTATCAACTTACAATTCAAAAAGAAATCCAAAAACTTACAGATTTGCGAGACCGTTTGTTGCCGTTGTTGATGAATGGTCAGGTTGAGTTGGAGTAATTTTCATTTATGGATACTTCTCTTTTTGGAATAACATATGAAACATGGTCTCAGATATGTCAGATGTATTTATACATTTCGGCCAATTCACAAAAAAATCATCTTCAACTTTTTCCATTTTCAAGACTATCAAAAGAAGAAAAGGAGTTGGTTAAATCCGAAGATTTCTACAATCTTTATATAAAAAACGGTTCATTTCTATTAAAAAAAGAGAATCATATTGTTACAGATGATTTTATATTAAAATCTGATAATAGTTTTAGATATGCAACACTTCTTTCTCCATTACTTTATTTAGTTCAACAGGCAATTGGAAAAGAAATCTGGAATAAATATGTAGATGAACGCCCACAAGTGATTGAAGTGTTCTATGCAGGTGATTATGAAAAATCACAACCACTTTATAAGAAACAATATGATAATTTTTGTAAGACGCTTAATATATATAAGGATGAATTTGATTTCTTTATTAAAACTGATATTTCTGATTTTTTCTCAAATATAAACTTAGACAAACTGATTAGTGTTATTGATAAAAAATGTAATGCTCAAGCGAATGTGTTTTCTCAGCCTGTTCTGCAAGTTTATAAAGAATTTATTTCATACTGTGGTAAAGGACGTTTTGCTTGTACAGAAAACAGTATTGCGGCATCTTTTCTTTCGACGATTGTATATTTAGAAGAGATAGATAAAAATTTATATGAATACCTTTTAAACAATAAAAATATATCTTGCTTTCAGATGATAAGATATGTTGATGACCTTTATATCTTATGTTCCTTTTCATATAGCTGTGACAATTACAATTCAGCTTTCAGAGAAATTTTTGAATATTATTCTTCTATTCTAAAACCATATAATCTTTCAATTAATAGCAAAAAAAGTGTCTTCAAGGAAGTTAAGTATCTGAATGAAGATCTTAAACAATCTTTATATGACGAAAGAGTAAATAATATACCATTTGAAGTTTTACAAATTTTCGCAAATAATCTTGAAACTTTCCTGGATAATTTGATTGAAATAAATTTAGGATATGAACTAACTTTTGAAACTTATAATAAGATATATGAAGAATGTTTGAAAATTGAAGATTTTGAATATTCTCCGATTGAAATTTTTAATCAATTTACTTACGACGATGATTTTCTTGAAAAATTCCCAAATCTAAAAGAGAAACTTGTTCAATTGTTTTCTGGAGATTTACGATTTCTTGCATTTGATCCTAAACGATTTATTGTACTGCTCTTAAAAACAAAAGATGAAAAGATAATAAAAAAATTATTAAGAATTTTACTTGATAAAGGGTATAATAAAGAATGGACATTTTATGATAGTGCTATTGCAATCAATTATTTATTAGGTCGAAGTTTTATTCATCATGATTTAATTGATGTATTGAAGGAAAATAATACAAATCTTACATCGTATATAAATACTTGCTGTACAACTTCTTTCTGCCAATTACCTAAAAATCCAATTACTGAAAAAATATGTTCTTTAGTTTCTTCTGACTGGAAAACTGCTTTTTTATATTTTATGTATTGTATTGAAAGAGAGAAATGCAATTATCTATCTGCCTATGCGTATTTTAAAAACTTCTTTGATAGATTTACTGCATTGTTGGCCTATGAGACAAACTATAAACGTGGCCGGATAAATGGAAAACCAAATTTTAACAATTTTTATGAAGAGAATAAAATAAAAAAGTTTTATGAAGGAATACAAGATTCTGATACCATAATTCATGATGCTCATCAATTAAGAAATCATAATCCAATAAACCATGCTAGCGCGGAACTAATCGATATCAATATTTATTCAATAGAATTAGTAGATATAATAAAAAAACTTCATTATTTGATTTCTGAATATATGAAAGTAAATAAGGTTTATTAACATGGAGAATAAAGATTATGCAACCAGATTACCTTTCTCGCCAGCCATATCTCAACCTTCTTAAATCAATAATTTCAAATCAGAAAGATAATCCCTCTGGCTATTCCTTTGCAATCGACTGAAAATGGGGCTGTGGCAAAACTAAATATCTTATTTTCCATTATAATCTTTGGGGAAATGATTTTTATGATGAACCTCTTGTTGCATTTCTTTCGGTGATTATTGAAAAATTGAATAGGTTACATTACAAAAATCTCTTTACGATGCTGCTATTGATGAATTAGAACGTTGTTTTCCTGAATATAAAACTTTCTAACTGTGCTGTAAGAATGCAATAAAAAATTCTTGTTATTACTTAAAAATGCGTATATACTAAATTTTAAGTAATAATTTTAAAAAAGGAAATAAAATGATTTTTACAAGAGAATTATATCTAAATCAATTAATTCAAAAAAAACAAAATGGCATGGTTAAAATCATTACAGGTTTGCGACGATGTGGAAAATCATTTCTTTTGTTTAATTTGTTTTACAATAAACTCATTTCCCAAGGAGTTCCAGAAAGTCACATCATAAAAATTCCATTAGACAATTTAGATTTTATTGAATTGCGAGATAAAATTAGCCTGTATAAATTTATTAAGTCTAAAATTACAGACAATCAGCAGTATTACTGTTTTTTAGATGAAATTCAGTTGGTAAAAGACTTTGAAGAAGTTTTAAATTCTATTTTGCATATTCAAAATATTGATGTTTATGTAACAGGAAGTAATTCTCGCTTTTTGGTAAAAGATGTAATTACAGAATTCCGCGGGCGTGGAGACGAAATTAGATTATATCCTCTTTCATTTAAAGAATTTTTTGAAAATAGAAATGATGACTTTATTTCGGCTTGGACAGACTATTATACATACGGAGGACTTCCATTAGTTGCTGGGATGAAAACCCATAAAGAAAAATTAGATTATCTTACAAATCTGTTTTCTAAAGTATATCTTACAGATGTTATTGATAGATACAATATTCGCAACAAAGTTGAATTTGAAGAAATGTTAAATGTTGTTGCTTCTTCAATTGGTTCTCTTACTAATCCAGTAAAAATTGAAAACACATTCAAAACAAAAGAAAAATCTTCTATTACAAATAAAACAATCACTTCATATTTGGGCTACATTGAAGATGCCTTTTTAATTCAAACAGCTGAGCGTTTTGACATCAAAGGAAGAAAATATATTGGTGCAAATAAAAAATATTACTTTACAGATACAGGGCTTAGAAATGCTCGCCTAAATTTTAGACAAATTGAAGAAAGCCATATTATGGAAAATGTAATTTATAACGAACTAAAATTACGGGGCTATAATGTTGATGTTGGTGTTGTTGAATATAACTCTAAAGACAGCAACGGGAAAAGCAAAAAAACTCAACTAGAATGTGATTTTGTGGCAAATCTTGGAAATGAAAAAATCTATATACAATCGGCTATGAATATTTCTGAGGAAAAAAAGAAAAAACAAGAAGAAAGTTCTCTGTTAAGAATAAATGATAGTTTCAAAAAAATCATAATCCAAAAAGAAAAAATTGTTCCACATTATGATGATAACGGAATTTACATAACCTGTTTGGAAGATTTTTTAATGGGAAAATGGTAACGAGGGCCTATGGATTTTTCGTACATTCATAAAAGTGCAAAAATTGATGAATCTCTTCTATTAGAATATGGTTTTTCTAAAATTGAAAAATCAAGTGAAGTTTCTTTTTTTTTGAAAAAATTGTTTTCTGTTGATGGAAGTAATTTTTATGTAGATTTTGAAATTTCCAAAAATGATTTTTTTGCACGAGTTTTTGAAGTTCCTACAAATGAGCCGTATGTTTTGCTTGAAGTTTCCACAGCTACAGGAAGTTTTGTTTCAAAAGTTCGTCAAACAGTTTTTGATTTTGTAAAAGAAATTGAAGAAAAATGTTTTATTCATACTGATGTAAAGAAAAAATATATAGAATATATTCAAAATCAATTTAATGTGGAAGGCGATAACCCTTTTAGTGAAGATTCTCTTGATACTATGGTTTTTAGAACTCCAAAAAATTCTTGGTTTGCACTTCTAATGACAATCAAATTTAAAAATCTTGGAATTCAAAGTGATTCTCCAGTTTCTGTTGTGAATTTAAAACATCGGCCAGAAGATATTCCAAAAATTGTAGACAATAAGCACATTTTTAACGCCTACCACATGAGCAAAAAACATTGGATATCAGTCATTTTAAGCGATAATCTTGATTTTTCTGTTTTACAAAATCTTACAGAAGAAAGTTTTACATTAGTGAATAAAAAATAGCTGCAACTTCCTTCATCTTTTCTTTTTCCACTTTGCAAATTTCACGGTCGTAAGTGAAAAATCCGTTGATTTCGTCTTCTACGTCGCTAAGTTGGGTGTAAACGCAGCCGCAGATTCCGTCTTTTACCGCTGGAATTATCATCTTTTGGTACATTTCCACAATTTTTTGGGTAAGTTCTTGGCTAGAATTGCAACTTCCGTAACCGTATTTTGCTTTTGGGTTCCAAAGGTGATTTTTTACCGCCAAAGTGTAGCCACCACATTCCGAAATTATCAAAGGCTTTTTGCATTTTTTTGCTCTGTCAATCAAAGGCGGGGTTTTAAAATAAATGTGGTCGCTTTCTACGTCAGATTTTGGATTTTTGAACCACCCCGACGCCGTATCGTAAATCCTAGAAGAATCAATTTGTTTTAAAACTTTGTAAGCGTAATTTGCGTTGAATTGTCCCCATCCTTCATTAAAAATTGTGTAATAAACTACGCAAGGATGATTATGCAAATGTTGGATTGTTTGTTTGCTGTGTTCCAAAAAGAATTGTTTATGTTTTGATTTTGGCTCTTTATCTTTTAGATGATATCTTAATCCTTTTTTTGAAAAAACTGTAGGAATTGCTGTGTCTCGAATAAAATTATAGGAACCGTTATTCACCATATCTTGCATAACAAGCATTCCCGCTTTATCACATTCGTAATAAAAAATTTCTGGCTCAATTTTAATGTGTTTTCGCAAAGTGTTAATTCCAAGACTTTTCATATTTTGAATGTCTTTTCTAAAACCTTCTTCAGATTTTGGAAGATAAATCCCATCTACAAAATACCCTTGATCCAAAACGCCGTGCAAGAAAACTGGTTTTTTGTTTAAACAAATGCGATTTTTTCCTTCAATTTCCAAAATAGAAATTTCTCGCAATCCAAAATAAGATTCAATTTTATCTTTTGCATTTTGATTTTCTAAATCTTCTTTTGACAAAAACAAACTAACAGAAAAATCATAAAGATTTGGATTTTCGCAAGTCCAAAGTTCAAAATCATCTTTTGTTTGCAAGCTTGAATCAATCAAATCAATTCTAAAATCTGTTTCTGAAAAATCAAAAGTGTAAGTTTTTCCAGATTTTCCTTTAATTAAAACTCTAAAGTAAAAATCATTTTTATTAGAGTCATCAGATTTTGCAAGTTGAAGTTCATCATTTTTGCATTCTGTGGTGTCAGTTGTTTCCACAAATAAATTAAAACCTTTTGTATCTGGAAGAATTTTGATTTTTGAAATGTAGATTTCTGGCACAATTTCCATCCAAACTGTCTGCCAAATTCCGCTAACTGGAGTGTACCACATTCCGCCCCGATTTTTTTTCTGCTTTCCGTAAGGAAAAAAATGATTCAAATTGTCTTCTGCCACCAGAGTGATTTTTTGCTTTTCAGAATAATTTTCAAGATAATCTGTAATATCAAAACTAAAAGGAAGATAGCCGCCAAGATGACTTCCCACAAAAATATCATTTACAAAAACTGTAGCTTTTTGATCGACTGCCCCAAAATGAAGAATTACTCGATTTTTCTGATTTTGATTTTTTAGTGCCGTCACAAAATCATCTGGAAGTTCAAAATCCTTTTTATATTTATAAGTTGCACAAAATTTTCCATTATATTCCGAAGCTGGAGATTCCGGTGGAAAAGGCACAATAATTTCACTTTCATTTGCCAACCATTTTCCGTTCAAATTAAAAAAAGAGTCTCGCCTAAGTTGCGGACGAGGATATTCTGTAAAAACCGATGATTTTTCTTGCATAAAAATAGTATAACACAAGTTTTGAAAAAGTGGAAAAAAGGGATGGGAAGGATTATTATGATGATTTTAGCACCCTATTTCTCGTTTGACTTCTGGGCGAAGATATGCTAGATTAAAAGAAAGGAAATGCCCAAATTCATTTGGTCGTCTCCACAGGTTTGATAATAGCCGCACCAGTTGAGGGACTTGGCGGCTATTTTTTTACTCTGTTACATTTTGTAGTAAGAGAGCACTGCAAATACGGCACTTA
>JAGARY010000061.1 GCA_017622055.1 Treponema sp.
CCAAATACATATCTTGAACTTCAGGTTCTTCCAAAAGAGTGCATAACAACGGAGGTAAAACTAAGCCAATTTTACAAGGAATATTATCTTTTTCCAAAACTTCAAACATATTCAACAAAGGAATATAAATTTCAGAAATTGATTCAAATAAACTATTCAACAAAGGTGCATTTTTTTTCTTTTCATCACCACTATATCTTATAAAATCTTGTTTTGCTTTTACTATGAATACTAAATTTTTTAACATATAAGAAAACCCTCAAAATTACTCAAAAGACTGTCTGTGAGTGTTATATTGATTTACCAAAATATCGTCAATTCCTGATAATTTTGCCATTTCTGAAAATTTAGTTTCACTAATTGTCATAAAATTTTCTTGTAAAGACAAAACTTGTGGAATAAAAATTATAGGAGAAATTGCAATAATATTTGAATCACCAAAAACAGAAGAAATAAGGTCAACTCTAATATTTTTTACACCTTGAGGCAATAAAACATATTGTTCTTGGCTATTTTGAGAACAATTTACTTCAAAAGATTCTAATACATTTGCTTCTTCTGAGTCGGAATCTGATAAAGAAGAAATTCTCAATTTTAACGAACCACCAGCAGCTTTTACTTTTTGAGCATCATTTTCGCTAATATTCCAAAAAACAAAAAGCCAAGCGGGATTTCTTAAAACGCAAGAAACTTGTGATTCATTATAGTTTTTTGGCAATACAAATTCTTCTGTTTCTGATAACTCAGAAGAAACTTGCATATCTTCCCTTTCGTCATTAAATTCTTCAACAATTTCTAAAATTTCTGCAATCAAAAATCGTCTGTCTAAATTTTCTGGAACATCAATTCCATATTTATCAGCAAGATTTGATAAATCAGAAAAAGATAAACTTTCTAAATATTCTCTTGAAATAAACTCGTCATTCATAATTGTATATAATCTTAAAAAATCCTTTATTAGTCAATAGACATAGAAAAAGTTATTTTTCTAAAAAAATGTAAAAAAAGGCTAAAGTGCTTCTAAATACAACCGATAGATATAATATGATGATAATCTGCGGGTGATAGACATCCAGACACCTGCATTTTTTATTTATATACGTACGGTCAAGGCACGCTTTGCTCAAGGCCTTGACTCGTCCGTTTTTAGGATTTGTAATAAACCCTAAATTAAAGTTGAAAAGTGTGTGAGACTTTTCAACTTTTTTTTGCCTTTTGCATCAAGAATAACAAGTGTAAAATAACGAAAATATTAAAGTTTCTTCAAATATACGCCGATAATCTTCAAAAGGCTAAGTTTTATGGAAAACATCAAATTAACAGCATTAACAAATAAAATCTCATTTACAGGCGATTTATACATCGATAATTTATTTCTCCTTGCACCAAAATCAACACCTGTATCTCAAGAATTAATCAATGCTTTGCAATTATGGCAATTTGAAGAACTCCAATTAGACGGAAATGTAAGCCTTGGCGGAGATATTGGAGTTTCTACAAACGGAAATAAAACTCAAAATAATTCAGAAGAAAATCAGCAAAAAGAAAACCTTGGAAGCTCTGTAAAAAAAGTTTTGGAAGATTCAAGAGCTATCAATATTGCAAATGATGAATCACTTCGCCTAAACATGGTAAAAAATGTGTACTTAGAATATGCTAACTACATTGAATCTGTTTATACACATTATTCAACTCACAAAGAAATAAATCAGGAAGAACTTTCAGAAACAGTTCAAGAACTTTGTATTTTTGTAAAAGACAACAAAAGATTCCTTTTAAGGTTATTACCAGACACATCATTAATTAACAAAAATTTTTTAGTTATTCATTCTTTAAGATGTACAGTTTTAGCAATTGCAACAGCACTACAATTACACATGCCACTTTCAAAAATGATAGAACTTGGTGTTTGTTGTATTTTACATGAAATTGGAATGTTGCAATTACCACCACAAATTTACATGGGATCAAAACAATTAACCCCAGGTGAAAAAGCAATGATTTCAAAACATCCAGTTTATGGACATTTAATTGTAAAAAATTTAAACTTCCCAACAACAATTCAACTAGGAATTTTGGAACATCACGAAAAAGAAAACGGTACAGGATACCCTAGAAGATTACCAGGAGACAAACTTTCTTACACAGCAAAAATAATTTCTGTAATTTGTTCATACGAAGCAATTACATCAAAAAGAAATTATAAATCAGAACGATCATCTCTTGATGGAATGGTAGAATTATTATTAAACAAAAATAACACCTACTCTCCAGATATTGTTAGAGCATTATTACACACAGTTTCATTATACCCAATTGGAACTTATGTATATTTAAAAAATAGAAAAATTGCAATTGTAACAGACACAGTTTCGGACAATCCAAAATGTCCAATTGTTCAGTTAGTTACAGAAAAACAAGCAGACGGTTCTCCTGTAATTCTTGAAACAGAAAATCCTGAATACGCAATTTTAAGAGTTTTAACAAAACAAGAACAATCTGACGTTTTAAAAATCGTAGAAGAAAAGAGAAAATTAATTGAAGAAGCTCAAAAGATTGCTATGGAACTAAATACACCTACAAAATCTCAAAATGAAAGTCAAAAACAGGAAGAAAAAGTTCCAGAGAAAAAAGAGTCGGTAAAAGCAACTTTTAATGAAAACGAAACAGAAGAAGTAGATATTAGCTTCTTTAATTAAAACTCTCTCAAACAATTCTAATTAAAGAAATTTCTAACTTTTTCCACATCTTTATTAAATTGTTCATCAATTACAGGTGGATGCTCATTAAAATACAAAATTTGTTCCATTTGCTCGGTTGTTTGAACACCCCAAATTGGCACAACATTTTCATATTGCTGTAAAAATCCAAAAGCCAATGGAATATTATCAACTACCCCACCACACAAAGGTTGCATTGCAATAAATCCAACATCATGTTCTTGGCACAATTTTACAAGTTCAATAACCGCATCAGAACTTAAAACATTAAAAGGAAATTGAATAGTTTCATACAAATCAGATTCCACAGCTTTAATTGCAGTTTCTAAATTTGTTGTTACAATTCCAATATGTTTTATTTTATTTTCATTTTTTAATTGAAGTAAAGTATCGTAAATATTATCAGCCCCGTGAGGAAGTGGTAAAAATTTTTCAGTTTCAAATTGATATAAATCTAAAGAATCGCAGTGAAGATTATTCAAGCTCAATTCTAAATCACTTTTAATTTCAGAAACAGTTCTGGCAGATGTTGTTGTAGAAATAAACACATTTTTTTTAATATCATACAACGCGTCGCCCAAAAGTTTTTCACTATTTTCTATTTTTCTAGAAGCATCGTAAAAATTAATTCCTTCATCATAAGCTTTTCTTACAATTTGAGCAGCTTCATCTTCAATTTTTTCACTTTTTGAATCTACCAATCTAAAAGCACCTAAAGCCACACGAGAAATTAAAAGATTTGTTTTTCCAAGTCTAACGTATTCCATAGTTTGTTTTTTTCAGGGGGCATTTTGGGCATGCTAAAGCCTGCCCAAAACCGGTGTGTTTCGTTGTTCCCTAACGGTCAGCCCTGCCGTTTTTAAGAAAACGTCAGTGGCTGTGGTTGCCAAAAGGCAACCACACAACTCCATACACCTTGCCTGATTTTTATCTTTCCACAGGTTTGTAATTTTTAATAGCTTTTTGAATAAATGGAACCAAATCATCAAGAGCTACTCTTTCTTGTTCCATTGAATCACGGAAGCGAACAGTAACAGTATTAAAGTTTGGATTTACACTACCATCATCATTTTTTTCGTTGATTGTTTCGTAGTCAACAGTAACACAGAATGGAGTACCAACTTCATCCTGACGACGATAACGTTTACCAACAGTTCCAGAAACATCAAAGTCTGTTACAAAATCTTCTTTTAACAAGTGTTGAATTTCTTTTGCTTTTTCAGCAAGACCATCTTTTTTCATTAAAGGAAGAACAGCAACTGTAATTGGA
>JAGARY010000062.1 GCA_017622055.1 Treponema sp.
GGTTCTCCACACTCCTAATCGATTTTTTAGTGTAAATGCAATGCAAAGTGATTTGTACCAAGTATTCACATCCCGCCAGCTTCGGCAACAATATTTTGTTTAAACACTTTTTGCAATTGCAGGTGTTGATATGCGAGAAGGAGTGGGCTTTTGGCACATCAACACACTCCATCTGTCAAAGTGTTTAACCAAACCTTAACGGACAAGGCTGGCGGAGGGTTGAACACATCAACTCTATTTATCTCATCTCTTTGAAATGCAGGTTTAAAGTAAAATTTTGAATATACTCTAAAATTGGAGTATCGCGGGACATTCTTAATTGAAAAGCCGTTAAGAAAAATGTGAAAACATTTTTTAGGCTTATCATCGTGGCTCGTTGCCCCGATAAATCGGGTCAAGCCAGTTTTTCGTAAATCCTAAACAACTCAATGAGTTGTTTTTTACGGATTTTCTATTGTAAGCATAATTTTTTTTCGTCGCTGGGACCCGCGAAATTTTAATTTGGTGTATCAAATTTTTTTACTTTAACCCTACATTTTTTCTACTATTTTCATTATTTCTTCCTTAGAAGATACAATCGGACGTTTAAGGTCAACCGCTTGCAATGTTTCTTTTACATTTGCAGGAAGTTCGAGTTCTCGGCCATAAACAGTTTTGCAAAATTCGTTTGAATAAGACGGATGATTATTCGAAAGCAACACAACAGCCGCTTCCCCATCCGACTCTACATCGTTGTTCCCCAAAACACAAGCATACGCACTTGCAGTATCTTTATCTGCCACAACCCCATATTTTTTGTACAAAACTTTCGCACTATCAACAATTTCCTTTTCGGTTACCATTGAAGGATAAATAAAGTTTCGCATCATCAATTCATTTTCTTTAAAGAAATATTCCAAACGCTCCAAATTAGCCGGATTTAGAGGATTCATCCGTTTTCTTCCATGAACATCAAAAGATCCATCATAAATAACAGGTTTCCCAAAAGAATCAACAGATAATTCATTAGTGCAAGGAGTAAAAATCCCACTTAAAGGAAGTGCAAAACGCCAAGAATACAAAGCAGACATAATTGTCCCATAATTTCCAGCATTCAAAGCGTAATAAATATCATCAGATACCCTATTTTTAATTCTAGAAAAAGAATATGGAAAATACATCAGCTGACCAAACAATCTACAAACATTAGTTGTATTCGCAATTGTAATTTTGTGATTTTTTACAAATTCCTTATTTTCATAAATCTCAAAAATCACATTTCTAATTTGCTCAACAGAAGCATCCATTTCAACAGGATAAATATTTCCCCCGTTCCAAACAAAATCTTCTTCAGAAAAACCATGAACTGTTCCCTTTTGATAAACAAGAACCGCTTTAATATTTTTCTTTCCTCTTAAACATTTTGCCAAAATGGAACCAAGAGAACCATAACAAAAATCAAGAAAAACAGCCTTCTGACCTTCCAATTCCAAAGTATTTTCCAAATACGAACACAAATATGAAATTCCAAAATCACGTTGTTGACCTGTAAAACCAGTGTACAACTGCATCTGAAAAAGATTTTCGTCTAACTGAACAACATTTGGTTCAAAAGGAAAAGCATCTGTAGCAATTTTTTCACAAATAATAGGAGAATATTCATCATTCATAATAGCCGAAGTCAAAGACCCAGCAATAGATGTAAAAGAAGTAGACTCATCAATATAATAAATCCACCTACGCATATCTTCAATTGAATAAGGGACAAAAACTCCACCATCCGAAGGAGCACACTCCCTAACCGCCTGAGAAAATAAAACCGATAAATCACCATTTCTAGTACTTATAAAGTGCATGCAGATACTTTAAAGAAAAAAACAAAAAGGAACAAGACTATAAAAGACTTTTAAAACTTTTCTTACAATAAAAAATTAATCATCAATTCCAGGAATTAGACGCTTCAATTTTGCCATAAATGCATCACCAGATAC
>JAGARY010000063.1 GCA_017622055.1 Treponema sp.
CCTGTAATTGGATTAAACGATTCGGGTGGAGCTCGTATTCAAGAAGGTGTTGAAGCTTTAGGTGGTTACGGAAACGTATTTAATCAAAACGTAAGAGCTTCTGGTGCTATTCCACAAATTTCTATTATTGCTGGTCCTTGTGCTGGTGGAGCTGTTTATAGCCCTGGAATTACAGACTTTATTTTTACTGTAGACCAAGTTACACAAATGTTCATTACAGGTCCAAAAGTTGTTAAATCTGTTATGTTTATGGACATTTCTGCAGAAGACTTAGGTGGAGCTGCAATTCACGCTCAAAAATCTGGAGTTTCTCACTTCCGTTGTGAATCTGAAAAAGCTTGTTATGAAGAAGTTCGCAGACTTTTAGATTATATTCCACACTACTACGGCGACAAACTTGAACCTTCAGAAAAATTTAAATTTGATGAAAAGAAAGCTGCAAAAAAAATCAACGAAATTATGCCAGAAAATCCACGCCAAGGATACGATGTTCGTGATGTAATTAATTGTATTATTGACGAAGATTCTTTCTTAGAAGTTATGAAAGAATTTGCAATTAACTGTGTTGTTGGTTTTGGTAAAATTGAAGGAAGAACAGTTGGTATTGTAGCTAATAACCCAAAAGGTGTTGGTGGTGTTCTTGACTGTGACGCTTCAGATAAAATTGCTCGCTTTATTCGTTATTGTGACTCTTTTGATATTCCACTTCTTACTTTGGTTGACGTTCCAGGATTCATTCCAGGTCCACAAGAAGAACAAAAAGGAATTATTCGCCACGGTGCAAAAGTAATTTACGCTTACTCAGAAGCAACTGTACCAAAGCTTACTGTTATTTTAAGAAAAGCTTACGGTGGAGCTTACATTGCAATGTGTTCAAAACACCTTGGAGCAGATTTTGTTTACGCTTGGCCAAAATCAGAAATTGCTGTAATGGGTGCAGAAGGTGCAATTGAAATCTTGTATGCAAAACAACTTAAAGATCCAAACAAAGCACAAGAAGTTGCAGAAGCTACAGCAAAATATAAGTCAGAAATTATGACTCCATACATTGCTGCTCAAAGAGGATACATTACAGAAATTATCCAACCAGAAGAAACACGTAAGAGAATTGTTTCAAGTTTTGATTTCTTAGAAACAAAAATCTTTACAAACAAACCTCTTAAAAAACACGGAAACATTCCGTTATAAAAAAAAGTGCTTCGAGAAAATCTCGAAGCACTTTTTTTATACACTCATTGCTAAACTTACAATCAAAGGCATTGTTAAAATTGAAAATAAAGTAGAAATAGAAACCATTGCTACAGCAAGTTCAGAATCTCTTTTGAACATGGCAGAAAATAAAACAGTATTAGCGGCAGTTGGTGCACTGGCAGCAATCACCATGGAAGTAAGCAAAACACCACGTAATCCGCACAAATATAAAATTCCAAAAACACATAAAGGCAAAATCACCAATCTTAACAAAATTGAAAAAATCATTTTTCCGTCTTTTAACACACTAAATGATTTTATTTTTGCAATGTAATAACCAATTATTATCATTGGAAGTGGCGTATTTAATGCAACTAAACTTTGCACAGGAGTTAAAATTAATTTTGGCAATTTTACAGGAGAAAAAAACAACAACATCCCTACTACAACGCCAATAACTCCTGGATTAATAAAAATCTTTTTTACAGTAATTTTATCTTTGCCACCCATTAACGCTAAACCATAAGTCCAGTTTACAAGATTAAAAACAGCAACAAAACCAGCACCGTAAAAAACTCCATCAGTTCCCAAAATTGCTTGTTGCAAAGGAAGTGCCATATATCCACAATTTGAAAAAACAGTTGCAAATCTTAATACAATTTGCCTAGATTCATTTTGATCTTTTACAATAAATTGAGCAACTAAAATACAAAACAAGTGAACGCCCAAAGCAGCAACAAAAGCAATTCCAAGGCCACCGAGCATACTTGAATCAAAATCTCTATTAAAAGAATTGATAATAACACAAGGAGTAACTGCATAAAGTACAAATTTTGCAATTCCACCAATGCATTCTTCACTAAAAAATTTTGCTTTTGTACAAAAAAATCCAATTAATAATAAAATAAATAAAATTAAAACTTGTTCAGCAACAGATAAAAAACTAGTAATCATAGTTTTTATTATACGAATTTACAATTCATTTACAATATATGCAATTTGAACACAAAATTCTTGTCCAAATGCTGTTTGACGTCTATTTGAACCATAGAGTTCATCACAACAAGTGCAATCTTTAGAAACAAAAATATTTTCATCTTTTAAACCAAGTTTTTTTAAAACAAACAGATTTGCTTTTGAAAGAGAAAGTCTATATAAATTTCCACCACCGTTATTCCAAGTGATTGGTAATCCTCTTCCCCCACAATAACAACTTCCATCCGCTTCCAAAGGCACAACACATTCATTACCAAAATTTTGGGCAAAATACAAAGCCCGCTCTTCATTTACAATGTAACAACATTCATTAATGTGGGGGCCAATCACTACAGAAAAATCACTTGGTAAAGAATTATAATATTTATTTGCAAGTAAAAGTGCCTTTTCTATAATTCCAGTTCCTTTCCAACCAGAATGAACAATTCCAAAAACACCAGATTTTCTATCAAAAAAATAAATTGGAACACAATCGGCAACAGTAACACATGGAATTAGGTTTTTATTTGTAGTTATAATTCCATCACCTACTTTTTCATTTGTATCATCTGCATTTTTTACATCAAAAACATCTTTTGTGTGATTTAATTCCACAGGAACAAAAATTTTACCATTTTGATTTTGGATTTTTTGAATAAAATTTTCACGATTTTGATTTTTTTCGTTCCATCTAAAACGCATACTTCCATCTGCCAACAAAGAAAGATAACATTTTGGAGAGTCAGGAAGTATTTTGCCTTTTTCAAGAAAATTAAGCTCTTTTAGTTCTGTTTGCATATTCAATTAAACTATCTTTTGCAGAGTTCAAACATTGCAACATTTTTTCAGAAAAAACTCCACATTCTCCATTATTTATCATTTGAAGAGCTTTTTCACAAGGATAAGCAGGTTTATAACAGCGATTACTTGTTAATGCATCAAAAACATCTGCCACAGAAACAATTTGAGCTTCCAATGGAATTTGTTCACCTACAAGTCCATCAGGATATCCTTTTCCATCATATCGTTCATGGTGATGTCTACAAATTTCATAACTATATTGGAAATAACTCTTTTCTTGAATATTTGTCATTTTTTGAAGAATATCACAACCTTTTATTGTATGAAGTTTCATTTGCTCATATTCGTCAGGAGTCAATTTTCCAGGTTTTAATAAAATCTTATCTGAAATTGCAATTTTTCCAATATCATGCATGGCTGCAGCATTAGAAATCACTTCAATTTGAGAGTTTGTATATTCCAATCCATAAACTTTATTTACTTGATTCAATAAAATGCGTGTAAATTCTTTTATTCGATTTATGTGTTCACCAGATTCTGTATCACGGAATTCAACAACTGTACTTAAAATATCAATTAATTCATTATTCATATCTCTTATTGTACGTTGTTCACGTTCCAAAACCGCATCTGTAACATCATAAAATGACAAAATAAATCCATCAGAAGTTCCAGACTTAATTTTATCAATTTGAAATGCTTTCCATCTATAATGACCATCATCATCAAGATATCTGAATTCTTTTTTTGCTTTTACAGAAGAAATTCCATTTTCAAAATTCAATTCAGAGAAAATATTTTTTAGAACTCCATAATCACGAGGATGTAATCTTTCATACATAATCTCAATAAAAGAATTCCAATCCCCTTTTTGTTGGAACTTTGCAAATAAATCTACAGAATGCAAAATCTGATAATAATCAAAATCTGGATTTACATAAACACTTATATCATAAGTTGCACTAAAAAGCGTAAAAAGTTGTTTTTTAGCTTGCTCTAGGTCAATTTTAATTTTTTCTTTTTTTAATTCTTCATTTTTTAAAGGTTGAATACTACCTAAAATTCTTGAAGGATTTCCGTCTTTATCAAAAAAACAACTTGCTTCAAAAGTACAAGGAACAATGTTTTTATTATCATCATATATACGTAGTAAAAAGTGAGAAACTTGTTTTTTTTCTTCAAAAGAATTAAAAAATCTTTCTACAACATATAAATCTTCTTCATAAATAAACTTCATGTTGAGAATTTCTTCAATTGTTAATTTTGGTCTATAAAATGAAAGAAATCCTGGAATCTTTTTTACAACAATAAATTTACTTTGATCATAAACATAATCAAAAAGCATACAATTATCATTTTCATCATAGCCTTCAATATTGTACAAAGTTCTACGGGAAGTATTCAAATCAACATCAGAAAAAATTCCAACAATTCCTACAACATTTTGATTTTTGTCAAACAAAGGCTCTTCTGTTAATAACGAATAAAAGATTTCCTTCTCTGAAAAAATAGGAATCATTTTATTAAAGCCTTTTTTTGTCTTTATAAGTTTTAAATCATTTTCGTTGTATTCATCTACTAATGGTAAAGATTCATACCATAAATCGGCATC
>JAGARY010000007.1 GCA_017622055.1 Treponema sp.
CAAATGTAAAAATTATCCGCATTCCATGTTCATGCCGTTTGAATCCTTTATTCATTCTTCGTGCATTCCAACGTGGTGCTGATGGTGTAATTCTTTGTGGATGTCACCCAGGAGACTGTCACTACTCTACTGGAAACTATTTTGCACGCCGTCGTATGACACTTTTATTCAGCATGCTCAACTATTTGGGTATTGAAAAAGAAAGAACTCGTGTTGAATGGTGTTCTGCAGCAGAAGGTGTACGTTTTGCTGGAATTATGAATGACTTTGTTTCAAAAATCACTGAACTTGGTGAAAATAAAAAGCTGGAGGACTTAAGATGCAAGAAAAATTAATTGCTCGTGCTAAAGAATTACTTGCTGAAGGAAAAGTTCAAAAGGTAGTTGGTTGGAGAAAAGGTCTTTTTGATTATGACGTAACTCCAAGCGTATTTACTTCAGCTGAAGATTTAGAACAAAACTTTGTATTTAATGAATTTTGTGGTGCAAACCTTTCAAAATACCTTGTAAAAATTACAAGAGAAATTGAAATCAAAAAAAGCACAACAAGAATGAATAACACAATGGCAAAACAGCGTGATCCAAACGCACAAGATGCCCCAATTCCTAGTGAAGTTGCGTTAGTATTCTTAAAACCAAATGACACATATTCATTTACACAATTGTTAAAAGAAAATCGCATTACTCGCGACGACGTTTACGCAATTGGTGTTCCTTGCCAAGATACATTAAAAGGTGCAGAACCATGTGGTAACTGTGCTGGTAAAAAGCCTGTTTCTTGTGATGAATACATTGGCGTAGATGCAAATGCAGAAGTTGCTCCAAATGCTACACGCATGGCAGAAGTTGAAAAACTTGAAGCAATGTCAGAAGCTGAACGCTATGCATTCTGGCAAAATGAATTTAGTCGTTGTATTAGATGTAATGCTTGTCGTGATATTTGTCCTGCTTGTACATGTGAAAAATGTGTATTCGATAACAATGCACTCTACACTTCTCAAAAAGTTGCAGAAACTTCTTTTGAAGAAAGCCTTTATCACATTATTAGAGCTTGGCACGTTGCAGGAAGATGTACAGACTGTGGTGAATGTTCACGAGTTTGTCCAGAAAACATTCCATTACATTTACTTAATCGTAAATACATTAAAGATATCAATGAAATTTACGGTGAATATCAAGCAGGTAGCGATTTGGAAACAAAAGCTCCAATGCAATCATTTAAAGAAGATGATGCAGAACCAAGCATTGTTTATGAACGCTCAAAAGATGGAGGTGAACAATAATGCTTTCTATTTCAGCTGATAAAATAGATTCTTTATTTGAATCAATTGCTTCATCTTATAATTTATACATTCCAGTTGATAATGAATCTGGAAAAGCAGAATTTGAACAATGGGAAAAAGGCAAAAAACTTTCTTCTGCATTAAAAACAGTTCGTTCTGCAAAAGATTTCTTCTTTCCAAAAGTAGAAAATCTTGTAAATTATAAAAGAGAAGGAAAATCAATTACTGTAGTTGATCCAAGAAAAGACTTAGGCGACTTTGTTATTTTTGGTGTTCGTGGATGTGATGCTGCAAGTTTTGCAATTATTGATGATGTTTACTTAAAAATGGATCCTGTAGATTCATATTATAAAAATCGTCGTGACCACGGAACTGTTGTAACTTTGGCTTGTACAGAACCTGCACAAACATGTTTCTGTTCAACATACAACATTGATGCAACAAATCCAAAAGGTGATGTTACTTCTTGGTGTGCAGACGGAAAATATTTCTTCCAAGCTAATACAGACAAAGGAAATGCTTTAATTGAAAAAATTAAAGGTTTACTTTCTGAAAGCGATGATAAAGCTGTAGAAGCTCAAAAGAAAGAAGTTTCTGAAAAAATTGAAAAACTTCCTTTTGCTCACTTAGATCTTTCTAAATTCCAGGGCAAAGATATGCTTAAAATCTTTAATTCAAAGATTTGGTCTAGAGTATCTGAAACTTGTCTTGGTTGTGGAACTTGTACTTATGTTTGTCCTACATGTATGTGTTTTGATGTTCGTGACTTTGACACAGGTGACGGAATTAGACAAGTGCGTTGTTGGGACTCTTGTATGTATAATGACTTTACACAAATGGCAGCAGAAAATCCTCGTCATACACAAAAAGAAAGAAGCCGTCAACGCTTTATGCACAAATTAATGTACTATCCAATGGCGCATAATGATGTTTTCTCTTGTGTTGGTTGTGGTCGCTGTTTAGAAAGCTGTCCAGTTAATATGAACATTGTTAAAGTTATTAAAGCTGTTAATGAAACAGATGATATTTAAGGAATAAGGAGATAAAAGTGGAAAATAACGAATCATTTATTCCTTATGTAGGAAAAATTATTGATATTAAGCAAGAAACTCCTGATGTAAAAACATTCAGCGTAGTTGGTCTTGATGGAAAAAAATTATTTGAACACATTCCAGGTCAATGTGCAATGCTTATTGTTCCTGGCGTTGGTGAATCAATGATTTCTATTACATCATCACCTACTTTAGAAACTCACATGGAATTTTCTATTAAAAAATGTGGTTGTGTAACTGAATGGCTTCACAATGCAGAAGTTGGACAAGAAATTTGTCTTCGTGGACCAGTAGGAAACGGATTCCCTGTAGACACAAAATTAAAAGGCAAAGATATTCTTGTTATTGCTGGTGGTATTGGTATTGCACCAGTTCACTCAGTTGTAAACTATATGATGGATCACCGTGAAGATTATGGAAAAATCCAAGTAATTTACGGAAGCCGTTCTATGGCAGATTTAGTTCGTTTGGAAGAAATGAAAAACGTTTGGATGAAACAACCAAACTGTTCAATTGATTTAACAATTGACCGTGCAGAAGATGGTTGGGACGGACACGTTGGATTTGTACCTCCATTTGTAACAGAATTAAATCCAGATCCAAGTATGACTGTAATTATGTGTGGACCTCCAATTTTAATTCACCTTTCATTAGACGCATTAAAAAAACTTGGTTTTAAAGATGAACAAGTATTTACAACAATGGAAATGCGCATGAAATGTGGTATTGGAAAATGTGGTCGTTGTAATATTGGAGATAAATTCGTTTGTAAAGACGGTCCAGTATTCAGTTTTGACCAATTAGGTGAATTACCACCAGAATATTAATTTTTATAGGAGAATATTTTATGTCAGAAAAAGAAATGGCTACAATATATCTGTTTGGAAAAAAATATGATGTTCCTGCAGAATTAACAATTATGAATGCAATGGAATATGCTGGATACCAACTTAAACGCGGTTGTGGATGTCGTAACGGATTCTGTGGTGCTTGTGCAACAATTTACAGAATGAAAGGACAAAATCAACTTCAAACATGTTTGGCATGTTCTAAAAAAGTAGAAGACGGAATGTTCATTGCAACACTTCCATTCTTCCCACTTGTAAAACAAGTTTATGACATCAACGCTGTAAAACCAGAACAAGCAGTTATGATGCAACTTTACCCAGAAATTTATGCTTGTGTAGGTTGTAATGCTTGTACTCGTGCTTGTACACAAGATTTAAGCGTTATGCAATACATTGCTTATGCACAAAGAGGTGAATTTGACAAATGTGCAGATTTATCATTTGACTGTGTAATGTGTGGATGTTGTTCTTCACGCTGTCCAGCTGGAATTAGCCATCCTCAAGTTGCAGAATTGGCTCGCCGCTTAAACGGAAAATATTTGCAACCACAAAGCCAACATCTTATTGATAGAGTTAATGAAATTGACGAAGGTAAATGTCAAGAAATGATTGAAAAATTAATGAACAAACCTTTGGCAGAAATTAAAGAACTTTATAATACACGTGATATAGAGAAATAAATTAACCTAAGCCCGCCTTTTTGCTACACGGGTTCTTAGGGCAGAGCCCTAAGTCGTGCTGGGAAAGAGAGAGGGTTTGGGAGAGAGAAAACCCCGCTTCGAAGTAGAGGGTTTTCTTGCTCCCAAAAACGGGGGTCTTAGGGGACCTCCCTTAAACAGGAGTATATATGTACGGAAATTATCTTGATGATGCTGCAAAAATTGTTGCAGAAAAACGTGAAGAAAACTTAAAATTTGAACATGCTCGTCTTACTGCAGAAGAAAAAGACGACATTTTAAAAGAATATCACCCAGACCGCATTTCAGAACAATTTGTTGAATTGAAAATTGGTCCAAATAAAGGTGAAAAAGCTCCAATTGAATTGGCTGCTATGCTTGAAGCAAAACCACGCTTGGCTCCAGAAAAAATTGACTTAAATCACATTGATTACGAAGCTGATGTTTTGGTAATTGGTGGTGGTGGAGCTGGTACTGCTGCTGCTATTATGGCTAGTGAAGCTGGTGCTAAAGTATTGCTTGCTACAAAACTTCGTGTAGGTGATGCAAATACAATGATGGCTGAAGGTGTTATTCAAGATGCTGATAAACCAAACGACTCACCTGCTCAACACTATCTTGACGCTTTTGGTGGCGGACACTTTGACGGAAAACCAGAATTAGTTTACACATTGGTAAACAAAGCTCCTTCTGTAATCAAATGGTTAAACGACCTTGGTGTTGAATTTGATAAAGAAGCTGACGGTACAATGGTAACAACTCACGGTGGTGGAACAAGCCGCAAACGTATGCACGCTTGTAAAGACTACTCTGGTGCAGAAATTATGCGTACATTACGCGACGAAACTTTTAACCGCCCAGATAGAATTACAGTTGTTGATTTTACAGCTGCAATTGAAATTATCAAAAATGATAAAGGCGAAGCTTGTGGTGCAGTTTTAGAAAACGTAGAAACTGGAGAAATCCGCATTGCAAAAGCAAAAGTTGTAATTATTGCTACAGGTGGTGCTGGACGTATGCATTACCAAGGTTTCCCAACTTCTAACCACTATGGTGCAACAGCTGACGGTCTTGTAATGGCTTACCGTGCAGGAGCAAAACTCTTGTATCAAGATTCATTACAATATCACCCAACAGGAGCTGCTTACCCAACACAGATTCTTGGTAAACTTGTAACAGAAAAAGTTCGCTCACTTGGAGCAAAACTTATTAATAAAGACGGTGAAGTTTATATTCACCCACTTGAAACTCGTGACGTAAACGCTTCTGGTATTATTAAAGAAGTTAGAAACGGTCGCGGTGTTAAAAACGATGTTCAAGACGCTGTTTGGCTTGATACTCCAATGATTGAAATGATTCACGGTGAAGGAACAATCTTAAAATCAATTCCTGCTATGTACAATATGTTCATCAAATACGGAATTGATATTAGAAAGGAACCAATCCTTGTTTACCCTACACTTCACTA
>JAGARY010000064.1 GCA_017622055.1 Treponema sp.
AGAAGATTCTGGAATTTTAATATAATCACGAACATTTTCTACAAACGAATATTCTTCACCTTGTTCCAAAGCAATTTCTCTAAAATAAACTGTTGTATTTGTTGTTCGTTTTTCAATTACTTCGTTTGTCTGTTCTAGTTGATTATTTTTTACAGTAAAAACTTTAAAATCCATACTAAAAGTTCTGTCATCTGCAAGTTTAAATCTTAAAGTTTCAGGACCATTATTTTTAATTGTTACGTGAACATTTATAGGATTGTTTGAATCATTTCCTGGATAATATATTGTCCTATTATGATATTTTATTGACACAGAAGCATTTTTATAATCGGAACTAGAAATATCTTTTGAATGTAACTGTCCAAAGATAAAAATTGCTGATATAATAAGTAATATTTTTCGTTTCAAAGGTTTACTCCTTTATTATTTATCCTTTTATATATGTTCGGAATATTTTTATGAATACTTCAATAAATAATTTAATTCTTCAATGGAATGAATTAAAAAATTCTGCAAATAGTTGTATTAATTCTCAAAATTTTGAACCAGTTCACCTTACTGGACTTCATGGTTCTAGTTTTGCATTTTTTCTTTCTCAATTATCTAATTCTAATCATTTTAGAAATTTAAGTAAATCGCAGTATGAGCAAAATTATTCATTAAATACTAATTCAGATTTATTGATTGTAGTTCCAAGTGAATATGAAGCAAATATTGTCTATACAGATATTTCTTCTGTTTTTCCACAAGCGGAATGTTATGTTTTTCCTTGGTGGGGAACAATTCCATATAGACCTGTTGCAAAAGGTTCTAGTGTTTTTGGAAAGCGTGCCGGAATTCTTTCAAAATTGTTGCATAAAAATAAAACTGTAAATTTTGAAAATCACACAAGAATTTTTATTGTTACACAAAGATCTTTTATTTCTCCTTTGCCAAAGCCTGAGTATTTAAAAGATTTTTCATTTAAACTAAAAAAAGGAGATGTTTTAGATACTGTAAAAATTTCAGATAAACTTTCAAAATTAGGATATACAAGAGTTTCTAAAGTTACTGTACGTGGTGAATTTAGTTTAAGAGGTGAAGTTCTTGATATTTTTGTTCCTTGTGATGAAAACGCTTCTCGTGTTATTTTTGATTTTGATACAATTGAAAAGATTAAAAGTTTTGATGCCACAAATCAGGCTACAATTGACACAAAAGAAGAAGTTTTTGTTCATCCTTTAAAAGAAATTATTTGGACAGATGAACTTGTTTCAATTGCTGAAAAAAAACTTCAAGAATATGACGAAAGTAGTATTAGTGAAGATAAAGATTTTGAAATTAATGCTAATAATTTTACTTCAGATGATAAATGGTATTCAGCTCATTTAGCCTTTACAGAAGAAGCAAAAAAGTATTCAGAAAAAATGTTGTTGGAATTAAGTGTTTCTGGAGAATCTGAAGGTGAAGAATTTTTATATCAACTTTTGTGGGATAAACGTTATTCCTTCATAGATTATCTTGATAATCAAACGTTTGTTGTTTTTTATTATTTTGACAGAATGAAAAATGCATTGCAAGCAATCAATAGAGAATATATTGGTATGTATCGCAAAGCAAGATATCAATTACCTGTTTTACCACCTGATTTAGTGAACTTTGATTTTGATAATTTGTTAGAAAATGTGTCAAGATGTATACAAATTCATACAATTTTACAAGAAGAAGATACATATATTAAACTTCCAATTGAAGCTTCTCGTAGTTTTTTTGGAAATATCAATTATTTAAAAGAAGAATTAACAAATCTACAAAAAGAAAATTGGAATATTTTTATCTATG
>JAGARY010000065.1 GCA_017622055.1 Treponema sp.
TGTTTCAAATTTGTATTTTTCATTGCGAGACGTTAACCCCATTTCTTGTCATTGCGAGGAGCGAAGCGACGTGGCAATCCTGTGTATGCACAGTTTTTCACTAGATTGCTTCGACTGAAGTCTCGCAATGACTGATATAGGAAAAAAATTCCCTATATATATAATTCCCTCAAAAGTGAAAATTTATGCAACTTGATGAGAAAAAAATGGAAAATTTTTGAAAAAAGCTGGTGATTTAAGAAATTATTGGTAAAGAAAAGGAGTGTCACGCAGATTCAGGTTTTACAATTTTTGAAAAACCTGAAAGTTATTAAAGAGGAAGGGAACTTTCAATATTTTTATTCTATTATATTCTAATTTGGAATAATTCTGTTTAAAGTAATATCTTTTTGACGCCAGTTTTTGTTTACTTTTACTTGTAAATCTAAGTCAATTTTTTGAACATAAATTTCGGAAAGTTTTGCAATTGCGGCCATTCTAATTTCTTTGATTTTTGAAGCGCCTTTTCCAATTACAATTCCTTTTTGGCTTTCTCGTTCAACGCATAAAAATGCACGAATCCAAAGTTTTTTACCTTCGTTTCGGTGTTCAACATCTGCAACTTCAACATAAACCGCATGTGGAATTTCATCTTGCAAACGATTAATAGCTTCTCCACGAATAATTTCGCAAACTCTAAAAGAAAGATCTTGATCTGTGTACAATTCTTCATCGTACATAGGCTCCCCTTCTGGCGAAATATCGTACAAACCTTTTAAAACTTCGTTAATTCCAATATCTTTTTCGGCAGACATTTCAAAAATGCGTTCGTTTGGAATGTTGCTTAAATTTGTGGCAATAAATTGTCTGATTGGAGCGGTTTTTGAAGTTGGCAAATCTGTTTTGTTAATGGCAACAACAACTTTTTCTTGAATATTTTTTAAAAGTTGTGCAGTGTGAGTTTCTTCTTCTCCGGGAATTCTTGTGGAATCAATTACGTACAAAACACAATCAATATCTTCTAGTTGAGTTTCTGTTACATTTTTTAATCTAAGATTCAATTTTTTTTCTGATGTGTGATATCCTGGTGTGTCAATAAAAATCAATTGGCCGTATGAAGTGTTTACAATTCCTTTGATAGCGTTTCTAGTTGTCTGTGGAATTGGAGAAACAATGCTAACAGGTTCCTGACAGGCAGTATTTAAAAAAGTTGATTTTCCGGCACTTGGACGGCCTATAATTGCAACAACCGCAGTTTTAATAACTTCTGGATTTTGATTTTCTTGAACTGAATTTGTGTTTGTCATATTTTCCATGAATATTGAATCCTTTTTTTTACTATACACTATAACTTAATTTTTTTCAAAACTTCTCTGGAGCTGGCTTTGATTTATTTTCTTGCAATTTTTCTTGAAAACTTCCTTGCAACATCTCTGCAATTTTTTGACAAGCGTTTTCTCCGTCCATTGCGCTAGAAACAATACCACCTGAATAACCCGAACCTTCACCAACAGGGAAAAGTCCGGTTAAATGTTCGCATTCAAATGTTTCTTTATTACGCAAAATTCTAACTGGGGTACTTGTGCGAGTTTCTGGAGCAATCATCAAAGCGTCTTGGCAAACAAAACCTTTCATATTCTTGTTAATTTGCACAAATCCTTTTGCAAGCCGTTTTGAAATGTGAACTGGAAGCCATTCATTCAAATTAGAAGAAACAATTCCCGGCGTAAAACTTGAAACTGGCAAAGTTTGAGATTTTTTATTTTCAATAAAATCTGTTACCCGCTGAGCTGGAGCCGCCTGCCCATTTCCATTTAGTTTTGCATCTTTTTCAATTTTGTTTCTGAACAAAAGGCCAGCCAAATCTTTTGAACCAAGATTTTTTGCTTGTTCAACAAATTCTTGAGGAATATCTTCTGGCCGAATTTCTACAACAATTGCCGCATTTGACCATTTTGAATTTCTTGCCGAAGCCGACATTCCGTTTACTACAATTTCATCATTATTAGAACTTGAAGGAACCACAAAACCGCCTGGACACATACAAAA
>JAGARY010000066.1 GCA_017622055.1 Treponema sp.
ATGTATTTGGAATATCTTGAAAAACAAATTCAACTTGGTGCTGCCGAATTACAAAGATGTTCTGATAACACAAATATTGTTGAAAATATTCATGGAATTATTCGTAATATTGAACAATTAAAAACAGATTTTGTTGAAAAATATAATAAAAACTTAATTAAAGCTTTTTCTGATAACATGAAGAAGGGATATATTGAACTTTTGGCAACTTGTGGCACAGATATTTTCCTTCCTCATTTTGCAGATATGAAAGAAATTATTTCTGCACAAATTGAAACAGGACTTCACGCTTATAAACAAGTTTTTGGTGAAATTCCAGATGGATTTTGGCTTCCTGAACTTGGTTATAGACCTGGTCTTGAAAAAATTATTAAATCTTACGGTTTTACATACACAATTTTAGATTCAAGAAGTGTTTTATTAAGTGATAATATTCCAGAAAATGGTATTTTTTATCCTGTTAGAACAGAAAATTTTTTAGTTTTGTTTGCAAATGATCCTTCTGTTGAAACTGATTTATATTCGGAAGATGGAATTGTAAATTCTATGTATTACAGAAGTGAAAACAGAGACATTGGTTTTGAACTTCCAATGGAAAATTTGAATAATTTCTTAGATGAAAAGGGAATTCGCTATTCTACTGGTTTTAAATATTGGAACAGATGTTTTAATAATGAAAAAAATAGTTATTATTCAGAATCTCTTGCAAAAGAACAAGCAATGCAAGATGCAAAACTTTTTGTAAAAAGAAGACTTGAAAAATTGAATAAAGCTGCAGAACTAACTTCTTCTTCAGATTTTGTAACATTGGTTTGTACTTTTGATGCAAAAAAATTAAAAGATAATTGGCACGAAGCAATTTATTGGATTGAATGCGTATTTAGAGTTGCAAAAGCAGAATCTGTAAATATGGCAACTTGTGATGAAATGATTTCTCGTCAATATCAGTTGGAAAAACATCAACCATGTTATGCAGCTGCAGCTGGTTCTGGTTATGGTGAAAATTTGTTATCAAACAAAAATAACTGGATGATGAGATATGTAAGAAAAGCTAGTGAAAGAATGGTTGATCTTGCAGATAGATTTCCAAATGATACTGGATTAAAAACACGTCTTTTGAATTTAGGTGCAAAGCAATTGATGTTGGCTCAATCTTTGAATATTGCCAAAAATATAGATGAAGACGAATATCCTACTTTTGCAGAAGAAAGATTTTTAAATTGTATTGAAAATTTTACTTCTGTGTTTGATTCTTTAGGGTCAAATGTTGTTAGTACTGAATGGCTTACAACTTTGGAAAGTAAAGATAATTTTTATCCTTGGATGAATTACAGGATTTTTAGCAAGAAAAAATAGGAAATTTATTTTTTTTCACTTTTTTTTAATTTTTTTTTCATGAGTATTCCTAAATTTTCAAATTTAAGTGAATTGTATATATATGAGATATTTTTTATATTTATGCAATTATGTATACAATCACTTGGTTCTAAAAAAAATCATTTTTTTAGTTTTGTTTTTGTCTGTTCTTGTAGGAAAATCTTTTTCTTCTGAAATTGAGTTTCTACCTGATGAAAATGACACTGGGGGAAAAACGTCCTCCGTTGTTATAGACGCAAAAAAGAAAAAGACCTTTGATTATTCTATGGAGTTGTTTTCCGGGGCAAAACTTGATTTTGATGGGATTACTGCAGGGGCAAGATTAAAACTTCCTTTTTATGATATAAAAACATATTTTAAAAATGAAGATTGGACTTTTGGGTGTTCTGTTTTTACGGGAAACTATTGTAAAACACTTCCAATTACTTTAAAAGTTGGAAAACTGTCTCCTGGTGGAAGTTATTCAAAATTAAAATCGCCATTAATTTCAACTTCTGTTGCTCCATTTTCTTCAATTTCAGAATCTGCAAAAACTTTTACTTGTAATCTTCCAAGTTATTCAAGTTTTGATAAAAATCTTTCTTCTTTTTTTCAAGTTAATTTGACAAAAATCTCTTTTATAAAAAAAATGGGATTTTCTGTGTTTTTTGATAAAAAAAATGAAATTGTTGGAAGTTTTGATTCTTCTTTTGATTTTTCCAAAAACGTAAAATTATATTTATCATATATTTGTGGAAATTTTTTATTTGACGAAAAAACTTATTCTTCTTGGTTTTCTGATTTTTCCGATTCTTATTATCCAGGAGGAGAACATTTTTGCAGCAATTTTCAACTTGGATTAAAATTAAATAAATATTTTTCTTTATTTTCTGTTGGCGTTTATGAAAATCCCTTTGGAAATTTTAATCATATTTACAGTTTTGATAATAAAATAAAATTTAACAAAGTAGTTTTAAATTTAAGAGGATTATTAAATCTTGAAAAAAATGTAATTACAAGTGGGAACAAAATAATAAATGAAATATTAGAAGTAAAAGGTGGTTTTCAATATAATTTTTTACAAAAAATTATAATTCCTTTCTTTTTTAAGTTCGGTTTTAATTCATATTTAAGATTAAATTTGGCAGAAGAAAATCATGATGTAAAATTTGGAATTGGCTTTCAAGGAAACTGTTTATATACATCTTTTTCTTTAGTTGCTTTTGTTTATGGGGATATTAATTCTCCAAAAAATGAATCATTTAATTTTGATTTAACTTCAACTTCGGTTCAGTTAAAAAATTCTTGGTATTTTTCAAAGTGTAATTTTACACTCTCTGGAAAATTTTCATTTTATCCAAAGTTTGAAGAAACTGACCAAGAATATGATATTAACGAATTTTATTATTTAGGGATTAATAAAGGAAAATCTTATTTTAGTTATAAAACTGACGAAAAAATCTCTTTAAATTTCTCTTTTAATTCAATTGTATTTTTAACACTTTCTAATAGTTTTTCAATTTATCAGGAAAATGGAAATTATAAAAAATCTTCCTTTGATTCTTCAATTAATTTAAAATATCAAATTAAGTCTTTGTCCGTGAAATTAAAATTTACAATGAATTTTGATTTTTAATTTTTAATAATTATGATTTTTATGCCAGATTTTTTGTATTCTTCAAAGAGATTTTTTTGAGAATTAAATCTGGCAATTATTTGCTTTAAGGGAAGATTGTCTCTTTTTTTTGCTCTAAGAATTCTTTTTAATAAAGGCGCTTTTACATAGACAATTGTTTGGCAACGTTGCAAAAGATGAGGGATTTTATATAAAACTGTGGCATTAATAATTGCTTTTTTGTTTTGCAAAATAAAATCTTCTGTCATTTGAATTACTTTTGGGTAAATTAATTCTTCTTGTTTTTTTAATAATTGTGGATTTTCAAATAAAAGCTTTCCCAAAGCTTTTCTGTCAATTTTGTTGTCATTGTTTAAGATTTGTAGTTTTGCTTGGGTGGTGTAGGGAAGAAATGTTTGAACAATCTCTTCTGTTGAATTGTCAATTGCTTTGTGAACAAGGCAATCGGCATCAACAGAAGTCCAACCCATTTTTTCTAATTCGGAACAAACAAAATTTTTCCCACTTGCCATTTTACCAGTTACACAGATTGTGTTTGTTTTGTCAAACAAATCTTTAATAATTGGAGAAGTAGAAAGCTTTTTTAATTTTACACAAATCTTGTTCTTCATAAACATAAATTAGTGGAATTCTCCCCAGTTTTTGCCATATTCAACAGAAACTCTTAATGGCACATTTAATTTTACACAATTTTCCATTTTATTTTTAATAATTTCAATTGTTTCGTTAATTGTTTTTTCATCCTCTGGGCTTTCAAAAATCAATTCATCATGAACTTGAACCAAAAGACGGGCAGGTGAATCGTGTTTTATTAATTCTTCCGAAATATCACACATTGCTTTTTTTACAATGTCGGCTGCACTTCCTTGAACTGGGGAATTTATGGCAACCCGTTCTGCCGCAGATTTTTCTACTTTATTTTTGCTGTTTATGCTTAAAATTGGACGTTTTCTTCCCAAAATTGTTTCAACATATCCAGTTTCTTCTGCTTTTTGAATTGTATCAGATAAAAATTTATTTACATCAGAATACATCTTAAAATAATTTTCAATAAAACTTGCAGCCTGAGTTCTTGTAATTCCCAAATCTTGGGCCAACCTAAATGCCGACATTCCATAAATTACACCAAAATTAATAACCTTTGCAGTTCGGCGCATATCTGCAGTAACATCATCAATTGGAACTCCAAAAATTAAGGAAGCTGTAGATTTATGAACATCAGTTCCGTTTATAAATGCTTCACTCATATTTTTATCACCAGAAAGATGAGCTAAAATAACAAGTTCAATTTGGGCGTAGTCTGCAGAAATCAAAACTTTTCCTTCTGGGGCTGTAAATGCACTTCTAATTTTTCTTCCTGCCTCATTTCTA